>CAWUNN010000362.1:0-2539 GCA_963923185.1 uncultured Limnohabitans sp.
AACGACAGCCACGGCTTTCAATCTTGAAGACCAAGGCCTTGAGGTCACCGGTCAAGACGATGTTGCTGCCACCCCCCAAAATGAATTGGGGGCCTTGGGCCAGTGGACTGGACAATGCTTGGCGCACATCTTGGGCGTCGCGCACGCGCACCAGGGATTGGGCCCGGGCAGCGATGCCAAAAGTGTTGTAGGGTTGCAGGGCGACTTGATGCTCGATGAACATGGGAGAATTGTCGCATTGTGTGACTTTGGATGGATTTCACCATGCCTTCTTTTGATACGGTCTGCGAAGCCAATTGGGTGGAAGTGCGCAACGCGGTGGACAACGCTGCCAAAGAAATATCAACCCGCTTTGATTTCAAGGGGACCTCCGCGGCGATTGAACTCAAAGACAAAGAGATCACCTTGTTTGGCGATGCAGAGTTTCAATTGACTCAGGTCGAAGACATCTTGCGCAGCAAGTTGACCAAACGCAATGTGGATGTGCGTTTTTTGGACGCGGGCGATGTGCAAAAAATGGGTGGCGACAAGGTCAAGCAATTGGTCAAAGTGCGAAATGGCATTGAGTCTGAAGCCGCCAAGAAAATTCAACGCCTGATCAAAGACAGCAAGTTGAAGGTGCAAGCCTCGATTCAAGGCGACGCGGTGCGAGTCACCGGGGTCAAACGAGATGATTTGCAAGCGGCGATGGCGCTGATCCGCAAGGACATGGTCGATTTGCCCTTGGGGTTCAATAATTTCCGCGATTGATCGCCTATTTTTTGCTTTGCCCCAGGCGTGGTTCGGTGCCTGCCAGCAAGCGCGAGATGTTGGCGCGGTGGCGGTACAACAAGATGACCCCCATGGCGGTGATGGCCAGCCCCAAGCCAGGGTTGGAAGGCCATGCCACGCCGCTGCCAAAGGCGTGAAAGAACGGCGCGAAAACCGCTGCGCAGATGGCGCCCAGAGATGAGATGCGGCTGAAATAAACCACGATGATCCAGGTGGCCAAGGTGGCCAAACCCAGCCAAGGTTGGATGCCCAGCAACACCCCAGCAGCGGTGGCGACCCCTTTGCCCCCCTTGAATTTGAAAAATACAGGCCACACATGGCCTGCAAAAGCGGCCAACGCCACCCAGCCCAAGCTGGCATCCGTCAACCCCCAATCGGCGCCGAACTGGGTCACCCACCACACCGGTAACCAGCCTTTGAAGGCGTCCAGCAACAGGGTGAGCACCGCAGCGGCTTTGTTGCCCGAGCGCAGCACGTTGGTGGCGCCCGGATTGCCGCTGCCATAGGTGCGCGGATCGCTCAAACCCATGATTCGACTGACGATGACGGCAAATGACAGTGAGCCCACGAGGTAGGCCAAGGCAGTGGCAATGAGTGTGGAGATCATGGTGTTTGCTGGCGCTGGCGCGCGCGTTCTTGCTCTTGCAATCGCAGCACTCTGCGTTGAACTTTGCCGGTGGTGGTCATGGGCAGGGCGTCAATGAATTCAATTTCTTTGGGGTATTCGTAGGGGGCCAACAAACCACGCACATGGGTCTGCAATTGCTGGATCAAGGCCTCGCTGGGACGGTGGCCAGGCGCCAAAACCACATAGGCTTTGACCAAGGCGCCGCGCTCCGGGTCGGGCTTGGGCACCACGGCCGCGTTGGCCACCGATGGGTGTTTGACCAGGCAGTTTTCGATCTCACTGGGGCCGATGCGGTAACCCGCGGCCTTGAAGACATCGTCCGAGCGGCCTTGATACCAAAGGTAGCCATCGGCATCTCGCACCGCCAAATCGCCGGTCCGGCACCAGTCGCCCGTGTATTTGTCGGCGGTCGATTGCGGGTTGTTCCAATAACCCAAAAAGAAAATGGGGTCGAGTTGCCCTTGGTGGTTGTAACGGTTCAGGGCCACGTCACCCGGCACACCATCGGGCACGGGCAAGCCGTGCTCGTCGATGACGTCCACTCGGTGACCCGGGTAGCCTTTGCCCATGCTGCCCGGTTTGGCAGGCCAACCCACACCGCCTTGGCGCTGGTCATTGAACGCGCAGTTGCCCACGATGTAATTGATTTCAGTTTGACCAAACATTTCGTTGACGATCACGCCCAGTTGGTCGCGGCAGTAACCAAAGACCGCGTCACCGACGGCTTCACCCGCACTCATGATGGCTTGAAGACGCAACTTGAACTGCCGCCCCGGCTCTGGGTAGGCCTTCATCATGGCCTTGAGGGCGGTCGGAAACAAAAAGCTGTGGCTGACCTGATGGCGTTGCATCAATTCAAAGGCCAATTCAGGGCTGAAGCGTCCCGCCCAAGCCACGATGGGGCGACCGAAGTACAAAGTGGGCAACAAGGCATCCATGAGGCCACCGGTCCAGGCCCAATCGGCCGGCGACCAAAACACGGCCTGGCTGTCGTGTGGGCGATGGTGGCGAGGGTCAAAGCCAAACCAATTTTGGCTGCACACAAATCCACTGAGGTTACCGATCAGTGCGCGGTGTGGAATCAATGCGCCTTTGGGGGGTCCGGTGGTGCCACTGGTGTAAATGAGCACCGCTGGGTCT
>CAWUNN010000363.1:0-2506 GCA_963923185.1 uncultured Limnohabitans sp.
GGAGTCCGTCTCGTGGGCTCGGAGATGTGTATAAGAGACAGCTGCGGTACGCTGCAAAAGCCTGCATTTGGCGTGCAATCGACTCGCGCGCTTGCTCAGGGTCCATCGCCTTGATTTGAGCGGCGTCGGGCCAGCGCAACGCCACACCGGCCTTCAATCGATTGATGTTGCCATCGACAAAGGCCTGAGGATTGGCTAGAACCATGGCCTGCCAAACCTGATCGCGCGTGCCTACATCGCCCAAATGCCCTTGGGCCAATGCACCCGCGGTGTCACCCTCTTGCACCCACAAGGCAGCGGGCACTGCCACAAACGGGCCTTTGCCATCGGGCTGAGCGCGCATGGGCAAACCCACTTCGCGTTGCAAACGCCCGTTGGGCCATTGCAATTCAATCAACAGATTCAACCATGCAGCCTCAGGCCACGCTGTGGTTTGAATGACCAACACCGGACCTGAAACAGATCGTTGGAAGCTGAATTCAATGCGGTTCGATTCGATAGGCTTGAGCCCAGCCAAAGCCCAAGCCTGATCGGGTGCCAGGCGGGCTTTCAATTGGTTGAGCTCCAAGGTGCCCAAGTCGCGCAAAGGCAACTCGATGCCCTGGGGTTGCCCTGCAGAGGCGACCCAACTGGGCTCACCCAGGGTCAGCGCATGCACGTGTGGTGCCCACATGGCGACCCACCATGCCAAACCCCAGACACGTGGGCCATTGAGTTTCAACTTCATCAACCTATTCTAGGCGCAGCCTTCGTGGCACTCAAAGCAGGATGCGCAACATGCGACGCAGCGGTTCGGCCGCGCCCCACAGCAATTGATCGCCCACCGTGAAGGCACCCAGGTAGTCGTCTCCCATGGCCAGTTTGTGCAAGCGTCCCACCGGCACGGTCAAAGTGCCCGTCACGGCAGCAGGGGTCAACTCGCGCTCGGTGATTTCGCGCTGATTGGGCACCACTTTGACCCAGTCGTTGGCCTGGGCCAAGATGTCGCTGACTTCGTCGAGGGGCACATTTTTTTTCAGCTTGACGGTCAAGCCCTGCGAGTGACAACGCATGGCACCGATGCGCACGCACAGGCCATCGATGGGGATCGAGCCCGCACTGCGAAATGAGGGGCGCCCCAAAATCTTATTGCACTCGGCGCCGCCCTTCCACTCTTCTTTGCTTTGGCCGTGTTCAACCGGCACATCGATCCAAGGGATCAAGCTGCCCGCCAAGGCCGTGTGACGAAAGTTTTGGGTCGGAAATGAGGCCGCACGCATGGTGGCAGCCACCTTGCGATCGATGTCCAAAATGGCGCTGGCAGGGTCGGCCAACTCGGTTTTGACAGCGTCGTGCAGCGCGCCCATTTGTTGCAGCAGTTCGCGCATGTTTTGGGCGCCTGCCCCAGAGGCAGCTTGGTAGGTCATGGCAGAGACCCACTCGATCAGGTCATGCTGGAACAAGCCACCCATGGCCATCAGCATCAAGCTGACCGTGCAGTTGCCACCAATCCAATTGCGCCCCCCCTTGGCCAGGGCCTGATCGATGACCGATCGGTTGACAGGGTCCAAGATGATGACGGCATCGTCGGCCATGCGCAGACTAGAGGCCGCATCGATCCAGTGGCCCTTCCAGCCACCACCACGCAGCTTGGGGTACACCTCTTTGGTGTAGTCACCTCCTTGGCAGGTGATGATGATGTCGCAACGTGACAAGGCCGCGATGTCGTGGGCATCTTGCAGCTTGGACTCGTTTTTGGCTTGGACGGGTGCTGCGCCACCCGCATTGGAAGTAGAGAAAAACAGCGGCTCGATCAACGCGAAGTCGCCTTCTTGGGTCATGCGGTCCATCAGCACAGATCCAACCATGCCACGCCAGCCTACCAAACCTACCAACTTGCTCATTTGATCGCCCTTTCTAGAAGTACAGTGCCACGCCGACTGTCTGTTTCCGGCTCGTCTGGCCGGAGGGCGCACGACGAACCAGAGCCGCTCAGCCCTTGGTGGTCGTGGTTTTGATGGTGCGAACACACCCCGTATCTGTGCCAGACAGACGAGCTTGCCAACGAATGTGACCATGTGTACGCATGGCTGTCATTGTAACAAAGCGGCTTGCACCAAACCTTCAGCCAGCTGACGATGGCGGCTTGACCAGGGTCGGCATTTGGGCATCGTGGGCCAGTTGCCAAAAGCGCTGCAACACGCCGGGGTCGGCCGCATGAAACACCCAACTGCGCACCCCACCCGCCCTGACCACCAGGCGTGGCGCAATGAGCCAACTCAGGTACGGGAGGTAGATCAGTTTGACCTGGGTCAACCGAGCGATTTCAACCTGGGTGCTGAACCAACCGGTTTGGCGAATCAGCATGTCATCGACACTGGTTTGGGTGAACCAAATGTGGCCCAATCCGTACAACAAACCCAAAGCGCCCAAGACCAGTGCCCACAAAGTCAGCCCAGTCGGAGTGGCCATGGGGCTCAGGGCCAACCATGCCTGGCGTCCCACCAAAGCCACCACACCCAAAGCC
>CAWUNN010000364.1:0-2505 GCA_963923185.1 uncultured Limnohabitans sp.
TGATGTAAGACAGCACCGGCACATTCAAGTACCAAGCAATGGGGTGCTGACAATGCGGGCAATGCGAGCCAGGCCAGAACAGGTTGAAACTGGCCGATGGCAACTGGAGATCTGGCTGGACATGCCCCATCTCGATGGCCGTCTCAAGGGCCTCGCGCTGCCAGCGCCGCTCAAGCATCTGCGGCAATCTGGCGATCAGCACATTCAAAAAGCTGCCCACCGCCAGGCCCAACAGCACCACAAGCGTGATGTCTGGCAGCGACAGATGGCCCATGGTTCAGCGTTGGCCGGTCTTGACGTCACCAAAAATATGACCCGCTTCGCGTGGCATGCAGCGCCAGTAAGCTGGGGTGGCCTGCACCGAACCCTTGAGGGCGGCGGCAGCCTCCCATGCCCAGCGGGGTTTGTACAAAAAGCTGCGCGCCAAGGCCACCAGATCGGCTTCGCCTTGATCGATCACGGCCTGAGCATGGTCCGGTTCGGTGATCAGACCCACGGCAATGGTGGGCAAGCCACAACGCTGTCGGATCAGTTTGGCAAAAGGCACTTGGTAGCCAGGGCCCAAAGTGATTTTTTGGGCGGTGGACACACCACCGCTTGAAATGTGCACGTAATCGGCACCAGCCAACTTCAGGCGTTGGCACAGATCAGCGGTTTCTTCGGGGTTCCAACCGCCTTCGACCCAATCGGTGGCCGACAAGCGAATGCCCAATACGCCTTGGTAGGCCGAGCGCACGGCGGCAAAGACCTCAAGGGGGAATTTGATGCGCCCTTCAAAAGAGCCGCCATAGGCATCGGTGCGTTGGTTGGAAATGGGGGACAAGAACTGGTGCAACAGATAGCCGTGGGCACCATGCAGCTCAATGGCCTCGATGCCCATTTGGCTCGCTCGCGCCGCGGCACTGGCAAAGCCGTCGCGAATGCGTGCCAAATCGGCCAAGTCCAAGGCTTTCGGGGGATGCTCGCCCTGTTTGTGCGCCACCGCAGAAGGGGCCAAGGCCTGCCACCCTCCTTGGTCCAGTGCCATTTGGGCGCCGCCCTTCCAAGGCACGGCACTGGAGGCTTTGCGTCCCGCATGCGAGAGTTGCAAACACACGGGCACGGGTGGGGCCAATCGGCGCGCGCGCTGCAAGGTGTCGTCAAAGGCGGCCGCTTGAGCGTCATTCCACAAGCCCAAACAACCGTGGGTGATGCGCCCCTCGGGGGCCACCGCGGTGGCTTCGATGGTGAACAACCCCGCCCCACCATTGAGCAAATTGGCCCAATGCATCAGGTGCCAATCTTGGGTCAAGCCGTCTTGGCCCGAGTACTGACACATGGGCGCAATGACGATGCGGTTGGCCAATTCAAGGCCGCCCTGGGGCGAGCCGATGCGATAGGGTGAAAAAAGTGAGCTCATGGTTTATTGGGGTTCGATTTTGGCGTCATGGATGGCCTTGGCCCATTTCAGGGATTCGGCATGGTTGCGTTTGGCCAGGTCTTCGGGCGTGCCCGGGTCGATCACCAGACCAAAACTGGAGAGTTTTTCTTGCAAGTCTTTTGAATTGGCGGCGTTGTTGATGGCCTTGTTGAGCTTGGCGATCACCTCTGCGGGGGTGCCCGCTGGCGTGTACATGGCAAAGTAGGCAATCAGCTCGTAGTCTTTCAGGCCCAAGGCCTCGTTGACGGTGGGCAAATCGGGCACCACGCTGGAGCGTTTGGTCGAGGTCACGGCCAAGCCGCGCACTTTGCCTGATTTGACTTGGGGCACCATGACGGCAAAGTCGGCCGTGAACATGTTGACCTGCCCGCCGATCAAATCGGTCATGGCCGCAGGACCGCTCTTGTAGGGCACCGCATTCATCTGAATGCCCGCCATGCCCGCCAGCATTTCGCTGGACACCTGTTGCGAGGTGCTGGCATAAGCAAAGCTGACTCGCTGGGGTGCGGCCTTGGCCTGTGCGACGAACTCGCGCAGGGTCTTGGCCGCAAATCCATTGTGCACCGCCACGATCAGGGGAACCGAGCCCAAAAACCCCACAGGCGCAAAGGCGGTGTCTTGGTCGTAGGGCAGCTTTTTCATGAGGCTTTTCAAAGCCGCATTGGTGCTGTTGGTGCCGATCAACAGGGTGTACCCATCGGCAGGGGCCTTGGCCACGGCGTCGGCACCCAACATGCCGTTCACGCCCGGTTTGTTCTCGATGATGATGGGTTGACCCAACTCTTCGGACATTTTGGTCGCGAAGGCACGTCCAATGGTGTCGGTGGCGCTGCCTGGGGCAAACGGCACGATCGCCTTGATGGGTTTGGCTGGATAAGCTTGGGCCCAGACCGAACCCATGACGCACATCGATGCACCCCAAGTCAGTGCCCACCTTGCAAGTGGCAACAAACAAAGAGGAGGGTGGGTGACTTTCATGGGCAATTCCTGCAGATTGGGGAATATACCGCCAGTTGCCTGTCTGTGCTGAGTCTGAGCGACAGGTTGCACCTTGAGCCAAGGTGGTGCCGGAAGCCGGAATCGAA
>CAWUNN010000365.1:0-2481 GCA_963923185.1 uncultured Limnohabitans sp.
AAGAGTTCGCCAACATGGTTGCTCGCCTCCAAAGGGCCCGCGCCCGGGTGGCAGGCGTGGAGATGATGGCCAAAATGAATGGAGCAGTCGGCAATTACAACGCCCACCTCAGTGCATGGCCAGAATTCGACTGGGAGGCCTTCAGTCGCAACGTGGTCCAAGCGCCAGCCAGCACCGACCCCGATGCCCCACGCATTGGCTTGGGTTTGGTCTTTCAGCCCTACAGCATTCAGATCGAGCCGCATGACTACATGGCCGAATGGTTCGATGCCCTGGCCCGTGCCAACACCGTCTTGATCGATGCAGCCCGTGACATTTGGGGCTACATCTCTTTGGGCTATTTCAAGCAACGCCTCAAAGAAGGCGAAATTGGCTCTTCGACCATGCCGCACAAAGTCAACCCGATCGATTTTGAAAACGCCGAAGGCAACTTGGGCTTGGCCAATGCGTTGTTGCGTCACCTCAGCGAAAAACTGCCCATCAGCCGTTGGCAACGTGATTTGACCGACAGCACCGTGTTGCGCAACATGGGTGTGGCATTGGGGCATGCGGTGTTGGCCTACCAGTCGATGTCGGTGGGTTTGGACAAACTCGAGCTCAATGCTCAGGCCTTGGCCAGTGACTTGGATCAAGCTTGGGAGGTGTTGGCCGAGCCCATTCAAACCGTCATGCGCCGCTATGGTGTGCAAGGTGCTTACGAGCAACTCAAAGCGGTGACCCGTGGCAAGACCATCACGGCCCAAGACCTGCATCAGCTGATCCGAGGTTTGGACATCCCAGCCGAGGCCAAACAGCGGCTGCTTGATTTGGCGCCTGACACCTACACCGGTTTGGCTGCCACGCTGGCGCGAAGAGTTTAAGGGCTTGGGCTGGCCGCCTCACTGCCTTGGCGTGCGCGCTCGGCATAGCGATTGAAGCGCCACGCACTGCCACTGAGGGTGATGCGCCGCCACACCACGCGCTTGGCAAATGGGCTCATTTCAGTCCACCGCTGTACCTCATCAAAACTGCGTCCACAGCCTTTGCATTCGGGGTCGCCCTGGCTGGTTGAGCAAATGGCGATGCAAGGTGTATCGGGGGTGGTCGCATACCAGTCCAACCAAGCTTGCAAGGCGGCTTTGGGAAATCCTTTGACCGCCACTTCATCTTCGCGATGAAAAATCATCAACGCATAGACTTCGGCCAATGCCCGCAACTCACCCGGCAATGCCACGCCATCGGGCGACGGATTTTTTTGCCGCCAGTGGTTGATGGCGGCTTCGATGTCGTTGATGTGAATCGCATCCATTGAGGCAAATCATAGCCGTGTGGGAACAAGCCTACACGTTAGGTGTTATTCTTGAAACATGAAAATATTGTTCAAATGGTGCTTGAGCGCCATGGCCCTGATGGCGGTCTCTCAATTGGACACGGGCATCACGGTCAATGGCTTTGGCAGTGCTCTGATCGCCGCTTGGGTCATTGGCTTGCTCAATCTTTTCATTCGCCCGGTGTTGGTGGTTTTGACTTTGCCCGTCACTTTGCTGACCTTGGGCTTGTTTTATTTTGTCATCAACGCGATTTTGTTTTGGGTGGCCTCAGAGGTGCTCAAAGGCTTTCAGGTGGCCAGTTTTGGTCACGCCCTGATGGGTTCGGTGCTGTATTCCATCATGGGGGTGATCATCGATTCAGCGTTGGAGCGTTTGCTCACGCCGCGCGAGCCTTAATTGCCGCAATCGGGTGTCGATGATGGCGGCATCGATTTCTTGTGCCCTTGTCAAAGCGCCTTTTCGGCTTGAACTGCGCACCCATTCTTGGGCCGCCAGCAGACGGTCGATCGCGGCCACATGATCAAAGCGCACGGCGCGGGCTTCGGCCTGCGCTCGCAGACTGCGCAGCGGCTCATCGGCCAGGCTCAAGGCTTGGCCGTTCAAGTCCCAGGCTTGGCCATCACGGGGGTGCTGACTCAGCCAGGCATCGAGCAACTCAACGGCTTGGCGTGCCAATTCGGGTTGCTGGGTCTGTATCAAGGCTTGGGCTTTGAGCATGCGCTGGGTTCGGGTGTTGGCTGAACTGAAGCTCACGCCGTTCAATGCGTTCAAGGCCTCCAAAGCCTTGCCTTGTTTCAGGTCCAACTCGACCTCCAGCCAGCGCAACTGATCCATCTCTGCCGTTGGGTTGCGCAAGGCCTGTTGCAAGCTCTCAAGCAAGGCTTGTGCTTGTGGATACTGGCGCGCAGACATGTGAGCGATCACGCCGGCATACAAAGAGGCCATCCAGGGGGCAGTCCCCACCACACCATGCTGTTGTTGTTCTTTGGCGTCCAACATCAACTTGCGTTGAGCATCGGCAGAGGGGTCTGTCCATGCACGCGCTCGTGCGGCCATCATGGCATGGACCCTGTCACGGCCAGCCATTTTGTCCAATGTGCCCAATTGTTGGGCCCTGGCCGCCATGTCCGCCATGCGCTCGGTGCTCATGGGATGGCTGCGCAAATAAGGG
>CAWUNN010000366.1:0-2469 GCA_963923185.1 uncultured Limnohabitans sp.
GTTTCAGCGCAACAAAGAAGCCTGGGGGACACCCACCGATCAGATGCCGGTGTTTGGCACCATGGCTGCGCGTTTCAGCGACGATGGCGTGACGGCTTTGTACCAAGCATTAGCGCCCCGTCTGAGTGAAGTGGGTTTGCCCATTCAAGAGGGCAAACTGCCCAAGGTCAGCACCCGGCACAGCACCCAACAAATCGTCATCGTGCCGGCCAGTCGCAGCCGCTATCTGGCCGAGATCACCGACACGGTGCATGGCTACAAAAAGCGCGTGGCTCAGCAAGCTCAGTTGGCGCGTGAAATTCAGCAACTGCGTGCCGCTTCGCGCATGCTGGGTGAGACCAAGCCCGAAAAACCCAAAGCGGCAGAAGCGGCTGCCAATCTGGCCACGGAGCGCGAGCAACATTTGGGGGCCTCAGAGCGCAAGTTGTTGGCGCAATGGGACGACTTGCAAAAGGCCTATGCGGGCGATGAGTACGTGGTGAAAATTCGCGACAAAGAAATTCGCACCACCATCACCCACACCACCCTGAGTGGCAACAAAATTCGCAAGGTGGCTTTGCCTCGTTATGAAGATGACGGCGAGCGCTTGAAATGGTTGATGCTAGAGAACGTGCCCGGCAGTTACCCCTACACCGCAGGCACCTTTGCCTTCAAGCGCGAGGGCGAGGACCCCACTCGCATGTTTGCCGGTGAGGGTGATGCGTTTCGCACCAACCGACGTTTCAAGCTGTTGTCCGAGGGCATGCCGGCCAAGCGTTTGTCCACTGCATTTGATTCGGTGACTTTGTATGGTCACGAGCCCGATGAGCGCCCTGACATTTACGGCAAGGTGGGCAACTCGGGGGTCAGCATCGCCACACTCGATGACCTCAAGGTCTTGTACAGCGGTTTTGATTTGTGTGATCCGGCCACCAGCGTGTCCATGACCATCAATGGCCCAGCCCCCAGCATCTTGGCGATGTTCATGAACGCCGCCATCGATCAGCAGATGGACAAATTCAAGGCCGATAACGGTCGCGAACCCACAGAGACCGAAAGCGCCAAAATTCGTGCTTGGGTCTTGCAAAATGTGCGTGGCACGGTGCAAGCCGACATATTGAAGGAAGACCAAGGGCAAAATACTTGCCTGTTCAGCACCGAGTTCAGTCTGAAGGTGATGGGCGACATCGCCGAATATTTTGTTCAACATCAGGTGCGCAACTTCTACAGCGTGTCCATCAGTGGTTATCACATCGCTGAAGCAGGGGCCAACCCGATCAGCCAGTTGGCCTTCACGCTGTCCAATGGTTTTACTTTTGTCGAAGCGTATTTGGCGCGCGGCATGCACATCGACGACTTTGCGCCCAATTTGTCGTTCTTCTTCAGCAACGGCATGGATCCCGAATACACCGTGCTGGGTCGGGTTGCCCGTCGCATTTGGTCCGTGGCCATGAAAGAAAAATACGGGGCCAATGAACGCAGCCAAAAACTGAAATACCACATCCAGACCAGTGGTCGCAGTTTGCACGCCCAGGAAATTCAGTTCAATGACATTCGCACCACCTTGCAAGCTTTGATTGCCATTTATGACAATTGCAACAGCTTGCACACCAATGCATTTGATGAGGCCATCACCACCCCCACCGAAGAGTCGGTGCGTAGGGCCATGGCCATTCAGTTGATCATCAACCGCGAGTGGGGCTTGGCCAAAAACGAGAATCCGAATCAGGGTGCTTTCATCATCGACGAATTGACCGAGTTGGTCGAAGAAGCCGTGTTGGCCGAGTTTGATCGCATCGCCGAGCGCGGTGGTGTGTTGGGCGCCATGGAAACGGGCTACCAGCGCGGGCGCATTCAAGACGAGAGCATGCACTACGAGATGCTCAAACACACTGGCGAATACCCGATCATCGGCGTCAACACCTTCCGCAATCCCAAAGGCGATCCTGTCCCCGAAGCCCTTGAACTGGCGCGCAGCACAGACGAAGAAAAGCAAAGTCAGCTCAAGCGTTTGCGTGAATTTCAAAGCCGCAACGCAGCCGCCGCTCAAGTGCAACTGGCTCGTTTGAAAGAAGCGGTCATTGAAAACCGCAATGTCTTTGCGGTGCTGATGGACGCTGTGCGTTGCTGCTCTTTGGGCCAAATCACCCACGCTTTGTTCGAAGTGGGCGGTCAGTACCGGCGCAACATGTGACGCTTGGGATGGGCCCGCAGCAGCAGAATGCAGGACGACTCAAATCTCTAAGTTGTCGATCAGCCGAGTGCGGCCCAAGCGTGCAGCAGCCAGGGCCACACCGTGGCCCTGCAGTGCATCACCCGGGGCGGGAGGTGTCAAATCGTCACGCTGTCGAATGCAGATGTAATCCACCTGCCAGCCCAGTTCGGTCAGCTCTTGCCGAGCCGCATATTCGTGTTGCGCCAAAGACTCGGGATGAGCCAAGGCCCTGTCTCTTATACACATCTGACGCTGCCGACGATCTACTCTGTGTA
>CAWUNN010000367.1:0-2466 GCA_963923185.1 uncultured Limnohabitans sp.
ACAAAGGAATGCGCTTTGAAGCCGAGGTGGCCAGCGCTTTCAAAGCCCCCGATTTGATGTCGGCCAGTGATGATGACAATTGATCGCCACCGATTTGCAAGCGTCCGGCCAATAATTCTTGCTTGAGCGGTGCGGCGCCTTTGAATGGAATGTGTTCCATGTCCACTTTGGCTTCTTTTTTAAAGGCTTCGCCCAGCACGTGCATGCCCGAGCCAGGGCCAGTCGAACCGTAGTTGTAATTCAGTTTTTGGGTGCGCAACAGCTGCGCGAGTTCGCGCAAATCTTTGGCGGGCACCGATGGGTTGGCCGTGAACACAAAGGGCACATACACCGAGATCGAGACACCTGCAAAGTCGGTGTCCACATTGAAGGGTGAGCGTCCAGCCAAGGATTGGGCCACTGATGACAACGGAAAGGTCACGTTGTGCATCAACAAAGTATGTCCATCTGGTGCTGACTTGGCGACCGCATCGGCTCCAATGGCCCCACCTGCCCCCCCTCGGTTGTCAACCGTGACCGATACCCCCATGCTCTCGCTCATGCGCTGTGCCATCAGACGGGCCACGATGTCGGTGGTTCCACCGGCCGGAAAAGGCACAATGATTTTGATGGGTTTACTTGGAAAGGCCGATTGGGCAAACAACTTGGGCGACAAACTGGCGATGCTGGCGGCAGCCAAACTCAGGTTGATGCGACGACGGGACAGGCTCATGACAACTCCTTGGGTGGTCATCCATCATGCCCCAATGGTCTTGTTCGTCAACGGTGAAAACCTGTTGGCTTTCACCTAGGTGACGCGCGCACTCAGGTGCTCAAACCTGCGGCCTTGATGCCGGCTGCGCAAATTTCTTCGTCCTCATCACCGGTGCCACCGCTGGCACCTGCAGCACCCAAAATACGACCTTGGGCGTCTTTGATCAATACCGCACCCGGTTGCGCCAACAATTTGCCTTGGGCGGTGGCGGCCAGGCCCAAAAAGAAATTGGGGTTGTCTTTGGCCCGTTCGGCCAAGGCCCGACTAGAGGAGCTGAAGCCGACGGCGCCATAGGCCTTGCCCAAGGCCACATCAAAACGCATCATGGTCGCACCGTCTTGACGGGCAAAGGCCTTCAGGTGGCCCGAATCATCCAGCACCACCACAGCCATGGGCTTGTATCCTTTGGTGCTCGAGTGGGCGAGGGCGCCTGCGATGATGTGTTGTGCTTGGTCCAGGGTCAAAGCGGTCATGGGTGTGTTTCTCTCAAAGGGGTTTTTTCAGCCAGTTGCTGATTTCTCCGATGATGCCACGGCGAAACGCCAGCACGCACACCACAAAAATAAATCCCTGAACAATGGTCACCCATGAACCCAATTCAGCCAAATAATTTTGCATGGTCACGATGATGGCAGCCCCCACCACTGGGCCAAACAAGGTGCCCATGCCACCCACCAAGGTCATCAGCACCACTTCGCCGGACATGCTCCAGTGCACATCGGTCAAAGAGGCCAACTGAAACACCAATGACTTGGTGGCGCCAGCCAATCCAGCCAAGGTGCCCGACAAAATGAAGGCCATGTGTTTGTATCGATCGGTGTCATAGCCCAAAGACAAGGCACGCGCTTCGTTTTCGCGTATGGCTTTGAGCACTTGCCCAAAAGGTGAGTGCACAATGCGCCAAATCAGGCCAAATCCCAACAGAAAAATCGCCAAAACCAGGGCATACATGGGGCCCGATTCAGTCAAATCGATGAGCCCAAACAAGGCCTGGCGAGGCACCGCTTGAATGCCATCTTCACCCCCTGTGAAAGGGGTTTGCAGATAGAAGAAAAACACCATCTGAGACAAAGCCAGGGTGATCATGGCAAAGTAAATGCCCTGGCGACGAATGGCCAGCGCACCCGACACCACAGCCAGCAGCATCGCTGTGAAAGTTCCAAACACGATCGCCCACTCGGGGTTCCAACCCCAGGCCTTGGCGGCGTGGGCGCAGGCATAGGCGGCCGTGCCCATGAACATGGCGTGCCCAAAAGAGAGCAAACCGCCAAAACCGATCAGCAAGTTGAAAGCGCAGGCAAACAGGGCAAAGCACATCACCTTCATCAAAAAGACCGGATACACCACAAAAGGTGCAATGGCAAAGAAGGCAATCATGACGGCCATGGCGATCCACAAAGAGCGCCCGGCGTTGGAAGATGAGGGAGTGGGTGAATGACTCATGTCGTTATTTTTGGGTGCCAAACAAGCCCGCCGGTTTGATCAACAACACGATGGCCATGATCACAAAAATGACGGTATTGGATGCTTCGGGGTAAAACACCTTGGTCAGGCCTTCGATCAGCCCCAAGCCAAAACCGGTCACGATGGCGCCCATGATCGAGCCCATGCCACCGATCACCACCACAGCAAACACCACAATGATGATGTCCACGCCCATCATGGGGCTGTCTCTTATACACATCTGACGCTGCCGACGATCTACTCTGTGT
>CAWUNN010000368.1:0-2453 GCA_963923185.1 uncultured Limnohabitans sp.
TCTTATGCCGACAAACAATCAGGCACTTGCATTCAGTCGGGTGTGCTGGACGGTTTGGGCTTCAAGGCCGCGGTGGACAAAGTGGCAGAGTTATTGGCTGCCAAAGGCTTGGGGAACAAGAAAACCACCTGGCGCTTGCGCGATTGGGGCATCAGTCGGCAGCGCTATTGGGGCACACCGATCCCCATCATCCATTGTCCAGAGCATGGTGCGGTGCCTGTGCCAGAGCAAGACCTGCCTGTGGTGCTGCCCGAGGACTGTGTGCCCGATGGTTCGGGCAACCCTTTGAACAAGCACGAAGGCTTCCATGCGGGCGTCAAGTGCCCGGTGTGTGGCCAGGCGGCGCGTCGCGAAACCGACACCATGGACACCTTTGTCGATTCATCGTGGTACTTCATGCGCTATTGCGACTCGCAAAATCATGAGCACATGGTGGCCCAAGGCACCGACTACTGGATGCCGATGGATCAATACATCGGTGGCATTGAGCATGCCATCTTGCACCTGCTGTATGCCCGCTTTTGGACCAAGGTCATGCGCGACTTGGGCTTGGTGAAAATCGATGAACCCTTCACCAAACTGCTCACTCAGGGCATGGTGTTGAACCACATCTACTCCAGGCGCAATGCCAAGGGGGGCAAAGACTACTTCTGGCCCCACGACGTCGAAAACACGCTGGATGGCAGCGGCAAAGTGCTGGGCGCGCGCCTGAAAACCCAGGCTGAGAGTTCTGATGGCATGTTGAGCGTTGGCACCGCCATCGACTATGAGGGCGTGGGCACCATGTCCAAGTCCAAAAACAATGGCATCGATCCGCAGGATCTGATTGAAAAATACGGTGCCGACACCGCCCGCCTGTACACCATGTTCACGGCGCCGCCAGAGGCCACGCTGGAATGGAATGACTCTGCCGTCGAAGGCAGCTACCGATTCTTGCGCCGTGTCTGGGCCTTTGCCCACAAACACAACGCGACCTTGGCAGCGCAGACCCCAACCGACATGGCGACAGTGGGGCTCAGCCCTGCAGCCAAAAGCTTGCGCCGTGAGACCCATTTGGTGCTCAAGCAAATCAGCTACGACTACGAGCGCATGCAGTACAACACCGTGGTCTCTGGATGCATGAAGATGCTCAATGCGTTGGAGAACCACCCAACTGAAGGCACACCAGGTGATGTGGCTGTGCTGCACGAGGGCTTGTCCTTGTTGTTGCGCTGCTTGTACCCGGTGTGCCCTCACATCACCGAGGCCATTTGGAGCGAGTTGGGCTATGCACGCAACAGCACCACTTCGTTGCTTGACGCCCCTTGGCCCCAAGTGGATGAAGCGGCATTGGTGCAAGACGAAATCGAGTTGATGCTGCAAATCAATGGCAAATTGCGCGGCGCCATCCGAGTGGCAGCCCAAGCCGACAAGTCCGCGATCGAGGCGGCGGCCTTGATCAGCGAAGCATTCATCAAAGTCAGCCAAGGCGCCGCCCCCAAAAAAGTCATTGTGGTCCCAGGCCGATTGGTCAATGTGGTGATCTGAGCATGACGCACAACCCGCCCTTGACACGACGGCGATTGGGCCTGGGGTGTGTGCTTTTCACCTTGGCGGCGTGCGGCTTCAGGCCCCGGACACCCACGTCGTACGGTTTCAAAACGATCTACATTTCATCTGCCCCGTCGCCATTGCTCAAAGAGTTGCAGCGGGCTTTGGCGGGTCAACGCGACATCGAGGTGATTCAAGACCCGCGCCAACGCGAGCGCGCCGATTTGCAATTCGATTTGTTGCAAGAGTTGAAAGAAAAGGTCGTGATCGGACGCACGGCCACCGGTGGCGTGCGCGAGTTTCAGCTGCGCTTGCGGGTGCGTTTCAGGGTGCGCAATCAGGCAGGCATCGAGCGCATTGCCGACACCGAGTTGTTGCAACAGCGCGACATCAGTTTCATTGAGACCAACGTGTTGGCCAAAGAAGAAGAAGAAATTTTGTTGTATCGCAACATGCAAACCGACATCATCAGTCAGATTTTGTTGCGCTTGGCACACCTGGGCCCCAACGGAGGCTGATGGCATGCAATTGGCGTTGAATCAACTCGGCGCGCACTTGGCCAAAGGGCTCAGGCCCGTTTATGTCTTGCATGGCGACGAGCCGCTGTTGCAACAAGAGGCCGCCGACCAAATTCGTCAAATCGCACGCGAGCAAGGCTACACCGAACGATCGGTGTTCACCGCCATGGGCGCTCACTTTGACTGGAGTGCGGTGTTGGCCGCCGGCGGCTCGCTCAGTTTGTTTGCAGAGCGCCAATTGCTTGAAATTCGCATTCCTTCGGGCAAGCCGGGCAAAGAAGGCAGCCAGGCCTTGCAAGCGTTGGCCGAGCAAACCGCCGACAACGATGCATTGTTGGTGTTGGTGTTGCTGCCCCGCTTGGACAAGGCCACCAGCACCAGCGCATGGTTCAGCGCCCTAGAAGG
>CAWUNN010000369.1:0-2452 GCA_963923185.1 uncultured Limnohabitans sp.
GTACGCAGTTCACGCGTGACCGGGCCGAAGATGCGGGTGCCAATGGGCTCGAGTTTGTTGTTGAGAAGCACGGCGGCATTGCCGTCGAACTTGATCAAAGAGCCGTCGCCACGGCGAATGCCTTTGGCGGTGCGAACGACCACTGCGCTGTACACCTCGCCTTTTTTGACGCGGCCACGCGGAGCGGCTTCTTTGATGCTGACCTTGATGATGTCGCCCACGCTGGCGTAGCGACGCTTAGAGCCGCCGAGCACCTTGATGCACAAAACCGATTTGGCACCCGTGTTGTCGGCCACATCGAGCCGAGATTCTGTCTGGATCATTTTGATTAATTCCCAACTTGTATCAGTGGGCACATGCCACACCGATCAGTCTTGGTCCCGTCACTGGTTCGCCACGATGGCGCACGTCGTGTTTGGGGTTGAACTTCTGCCTTTTTCAAAGCGGAAGCCCTCTATTATGACACAGTTTTTGCCCACTTGCAAAGTTTTTGCATCAACCGAATTCTTTGCCCAATTCGGCAGCTCTGGCTCTCGCTTTGTCTAACGCCTCTTCAAAGTGTGCGCCCACTTTTGTTTCCATCATGTGGGTCAAGGCCGCATAGGTGGTCCCCCCTTTGGAAGTGACTTTCTCACGCAACACGGCAGGGCTGTCGGTGCTGGTGCGAGCCAATTCAGCAGCGCCGGCCATGGTGCCCACCGCCAATTGCTTGGCTTGGGCTTCACTCAATCCCATGGCCACGCCCGCACGAACCATGGACTCGATGAAATAAAAGAAATAAGCCGGACCTGAGCCAGACAAAGCGGTGACGGCGTCAAGCAAGCTCTCTTGCTCGACCCAGGTGCATTGGCCAGTGCTGGCCAACACATTAAGCACCGATTGACGGTCGACTGGGGTGACAGAGCCACGCGCAAACAAACCTGTTTGTCCCAAGCCCACCAAGGCAGGGGTGTTGGGCATGGCGCGCACGATGCGCTGCGTGCCCAACCAACCCGCAATGCTGTCACTGGTGATGCCCGCAGCGACACTGAGGTGCAAGGCTGAGCTCAAAAAAGGCAAGGCCAAGCTCGCTGCCTGCGCAAACACTTGGGGCTTCACCGCCCAAACCACCAAATCGGCTTGTTTCAATGGGGTGTCGGCTTGCGCGATCACCCTCACCCCTTGCGCCTGCAAGCGAGTGGCGACCTCGGGTGATGGGTCCACCACCCACAATTGATCAGGCCGTGTGCCCTGGCGCAACAAGCCGCCCAAAATGGCGCTGGCCATGTTGCCGCCCCCAATGAATGCGATGCAGGTGTCTTTCATCGCCATAGTGTAAAGGTGGACCCATGGGGCCCGCAGTGTTGCTTTTTGGCTAAATTGGGGTCTGACCCCAATTAATAAAAGCCCAGGGCGATGCCGGCAAACAGGGTGGCGCCCAGCCAGTGGTTCATGCGAAAGGCCAGAAAGCAGGTGTCGCGTTGACGGTCTTTGATCAGCAAGCCGTGCCAAATGGCTTGTGCACCGGCCAGGCACAAAGCCAGGTCAAATGGCCAACCCAAGTCATACCGTCGCAACATGGCCCACCACAGCCACAGGTGCAGGGCATAAAAGCCCATGATGGCCACCACATCGAAACGCCCCAGAGTGATGGCCGAGGTTTTCATGCCAATGCGCAGATCGTCGTCGCGATCGACCATGGCATATTCGGTGTCGTAGGCCAGCACCCAAAACAAATTGGCCAGCAGCAAGCCCCAAGCCAGCGGTGGGACCGCCGTCCAAGCCCGAGTCCAATCCAGCCCTTGCCCTTGCACGGCGGCAAAGGCCATGGGAATGCCAAAGCTGAAGGCCACGCCCAACACCGCCTGCGGCATGGACACGTGGCGCTTGGCATAAGGGTAGATCAGGGTCACGGCCAAGGCAGCAAACGACCACGCCACGGTGACTGGGTTCAAGGTCCAGACCAAGGCAAAGGCCAGCAACGCCAAGACGGCCCCCAAACTCAGGGCTTGGCGCACGCTCAGCACGCCACTGGTCACGGGTCGATGGGCGGTGCGTTTGACGTGTCGGTCAAAGTCGCGATCGGCCACATCATTGATGGTGCAACCCGCGCTGCGCATCAAGATGGTCCCCAGCACAAAAACACTGAGCAAATGCCAACCAGGCCAACCTTGTGCCGCCACCCAAAGGGCCGACAAAGAAGGCCACAGCAACAGCAACCAGCCAGCGGGTCGATTCCAACGCACCAAATCCAAATAAGGCATCAGCCTCATGTCAAACGCACCACCCCTGGCAACTCGCAGGCATAAACGGCGTTGCGCAAAGCGGCAATGGCTTCGTATCGGGTGAAGCTGCGCCGCCAAGCCAGCACCACCCGACGCATGGGAGGGCTTTCTTCGCCATCGACCACCGGCAAGTATTTGACGTACTTGGCATCGGCTGTCTCTTATACACATCTGACGCTGCCGACGAT
>CAWUNN010000370.1:0-2449 GCA_963923185.1 uncultured Limnohabitans sp.
GGTACATGCCTGGCATTTCGGCGGTTTCGCCCCCGATCAAGGCGCAACCCGATGCCTCGCATCCGCTGGCGATGCCAGCGACCACCTGGGCGGCAGTGTGGACTTCCAAATGGCCACAGGCAAAATAATCTAGAAAAAACAGGGGCTCTGCCCCTTGCACCAAGATGTCATTGACGCTCATGCCCACCAAGTCGATGCCCACGGTGTCGTGCATGTTCCACTCAAAAGCCAGCTTCAGCTTGGTACCCACGCCATCGGTGCCACTGACCATGACCGGTTCACGGTAATTTTTGGGTACTTCAAACAGAGCGCCAAAACCGCCAATGCCAGCCAAAACACCTGGACGCAAGGTTTTGCGAGCCAAAGGCTTGATTCGTTCGACCAAGGCGTCGCCTGCCTCGATGTCGACACCGGCGTCTTTGTAGGATAGGGGCTGATTCATGGAGATACCCAAGGTCTTTTAGACCGATAAAATCACACCATTCTAGTGACGCCCATCCCAAACCCTGTATGCAATTGCCTCAAGATCCGCTCAAGTTCACCTTGTTGATCGCAACGGTGGCGGCAGCGCTGGCATTGACCGTGGCCCTCTCGGCGGTGTTGTCTCCTTTTCTGATGGCTGCGGCTTTGGCCTATTTGTTGTCAGGTTGGGTGCAGCGTTTGACCCGCCTGGGCTTGCCCAGGCCGTTGGCGGCCCTGTTGGTCGAGTTGGTGTTTTTGATGCTGGTGTTGGCTTTGGCTTCTTTGGTGTTGCCGGTCTTGTCACACGAGTGGCCCTTGCTGCGCGAGCAATTGCCTCAGATGATTCAAAAGCTCAATGCTTGGGTGGCCCCTTGGCTTCAATCCTGGGGCTTGGACGTGCAGCTCGATGTCGAGGGCTTGAAAGCTTTTGTCAAAGATCACCTCAGTGACGGGGTGGGCGATGCAGCCACTCGCATGTTGTCTTCTCTGAAACTGGGGGGCAGTTGGGTCTTGGCGGTGCTGGGGCATGCGGTCTTGGTGCCGGTTGCCTTGTATTTCATGTTGATGGGCTTGCCCGATTGGATGATCCGTTTGCATTTGGCTTTGCCCTTGAGGTGGCGTCAGCCGGTCGGCGACTTTTTGAGTGAGTGCGATCAGGTCATGGGGGGCTATTTGCGCGGCCAGCTCTCGGTGATGATGGCCATGGCCTGTTACTACGCTTTGGCCCTGCATTGGGCAGGCCTTGAACTGGCTTGGCCGATTGGCGTTTTCACTGGACTGGCCTTGTGTGTCCCCTATGTCGGGTTTGGTTCGGGTTTGATGCTGGCCCTGCTGGCTGCGTTGCTGCAATTTGAACCGCAGCATGCCTTGTTGGTGGTGGGTGGCATTTATGCCGTGGGCCAATTGATTGAAGGTTTTGGCTTGACCCCGCGCTGGGTGGGCGAGCGCATAGGCTTGCATCCCCTGGCGGTCATCTTTGCCTTGCTCGCTTTTGGTCAATTGCTGGGCTTCATTGGTGTGTTGCTGGCCTTGCCGGCCAGCGCCATGTTGTTGGTCGCAGGTCGGCATTTGTTGACCCATTGGTTGCTTGGCAATCAGGACGCTCCATGAAGCAAATGGCACTGGACATTGGGCTGAGTGCCAGTCCCAGTTTGCAAAGTTTTTTCCCGGGGCCCAACCGAGAGGCATTCGATCATGTTCGACTGTGGGTCGCCCATGAGCATCGATCCCCTGTGCCTACTTATTTGTGGGGTGAGCAAGGCAGCGGAAAATCGCATTTGCTTCGTGCGGTGGCAGCTTGGTTGAGGCACAGCGGTCAACAAGTGGGTTGGTTAGATGCCAAGGTGATGGATCCCCCAGCCTTTGATGCGGCTTGGCAGGTCATCCTCATGGACGATGTCGATGCATACAGTGCTGTGCAGCAACACGCGGCATTCAATTGGTTCGTGCACGCCTTGGCACCCGATCAGGGGCCACAACGCTGGGTGCTGGCGGCAGGCTCAGTCCCGCCCAGTCATCTGCCGTTGCGTGAAGACCTGCGCACCCGTTTGGGCTGGGGTCATGTGTTCCAATTGAAATTGCTGGACGAGGCGCAACGCCGTGCGGTGTTGCGCCAGCAAGCTGAATCCCGTGGCTTGTTCCTGAAAGACGATGTCATGGACTACATCTTGAATCGCTTCAGTCGCGATTTGGGCAGTCTGACCGGTTTGTTGGATCAAATGGATCAATATGCCCTGCGTGAGCAGCGTGGCATCACCATTCCGATGCTCAAGTCCATGCTCTCTGACGATGAATTGAATCCATGAAACCACGCTTGGCCCTGTTTGACTTGGATCACACCTTGTTGCCCATTGACTCTGATTACGCTTGGGGTCAATTCACCATCACCTTGGGGTGGTCCGATCCGGTTGAATTTGCCCGCCGCAATGACGAGTTTTACGCCCACTATCAGGCTGGGACGTTGGATATCCACGAGTACGTGCGTTTT
>CAWUNN010000371.1:0-2440 GCA_963923185.1 uncultured Limnohabitans sp.
CCAGCGCCTTGGCCATCCATGGCAAGCGGGGCAAACAGCGCAGCGTGCACAACACGTACTTCACCTTGCCGGTGTTGTTTGCCATGCTGAGCAACCACTACAGCTTTCTGTACACCCACCCGCATCATTGGCTGATTTTGTTCATCATGATGATCGCGGGTGCCCTGATCAGGCAATTCTTTGTTCAGCGTCACGCCTACCACCTGGGGCGCGCCAAAAACCCCTTGCCCTTTGCCATCGCTGGCGTGGTGGTGATCTTGGGCGTGATCGCTTGGATGAGTCCCGCCCCCCACAGGCTGTGGTCACCAAACAAATGCCCATGAACAACGCCACCGGCATCACCGAGGCCGAGCGCGAACTGATCAAGCGCTGGTTTGAAGCGCGATAAAGCCTTGCGCTGAGAACTGTCATCCCATCATGGCGGGGACCACTGGGGTGTTTGCTAGTGGCTTACCCCTTGGCGCAAGGCAGGCCAGGGGTGGTGCTCCACTCGCTCCAGCTGCCCGCGTACAGGCCGCTGGTGCCCAGGCCTGCGATTTCCATGGCCAAGATGTTGGGCACGGCACTGACCCCGCTGCCGCAGTGGTGTACCACTTGAGCAGGGTTGCGACCAGCCAGCAGGGCGGTGAATTCTTGTTTCAAGACCTCTGCGGGTTTGAAGTGGCCATCGCTGCCCATGTTTTGGGCAAAGGGGCGGTTCAAGGCGCCCGGGATGTGACCCGCAATCGGGTCCATGGGCTCGACCTCGCCTTTGAAGCGCGGCTCGTTGCGGGCATCGATCAGGGTTTGGTCGGGTCGGCCCAGATGCTCGATCACCTCGGCTTGCAACACCAACCTGACCTTGGGTTCAGCCAGGGTGTAGGTCACAGGGTTGGGGGCAGGTTCGACTCCACTGGCCACTGCGCCGCCAGCGGCCACCCAGGCTTGCAGGCCGCCATTGAGCACACGCACGTTCTCGTGACCACACCAGCGCAACATCCACCACAGCCGGCCGCAATAGTTGACGCCGTTGCGGTCGTAGACCACCACGGGGGTGTGGTCACTGACGCCTTGTGCGCCCAACCAGGCTGCGAAAGATTCGCGCGTGGGCAGGGGGTGTCTGCCGCCATTGACCTTGGGTTGGTCGCCATGGGCGCTGAGGTTTTTGTTCAAGTCGGCGTACAAGGCGCCTTGAATGTGTTGTTGCTGGTACTGCAGCGGTCCATTTTCGGGTTTGAGCAAATCACCTGTGCAGTCAAAAATGCGCACACCTGTGCCAAGTTGGGCTTGCAACTCGGCCACTGACATCAGAATCTGGCTCATGGGGTGACCTTTCTGCGGTACCACTCGTGAAAATGCTGCATGCCGTCCTCCATCGGGCTTTGATAGGGGCCGGTTTCGTTGTCGCCGCGCTGGTACAAGGCATATCGCCCTTCGTCCATGCGCTCAGCGATCTCGTCGTCCTCGATGCAGGTCTCCATGTAGGCTGCTTGTTGGGCCTGCACGAACTCGCGCTCAAAGGCCACGATTTCTTCGGGGTAATAAAACTCAACCATGTTCAGGGTCTTGCGCGGCCCCATGGGGTGCAAGGTGGACACCGTCAGCACATGGGGGTACCACTCGACCATGATGTGGGGGTAGTAAGTCAACCAAATGGCGCCTCGCTCGGGCACCTGGCCCGATCGAAACTTCATCAGTGCGTCTTGCCATCGCTGATAGACCGGGCTGCCTGATCTGCGCAACTGGTCCATGATGCCCACGGTTTGCACCGAGTACTCGGGTTGGAATTCCCAACTCAAGTCTTCGCAAGTGACAAATTGACCCAGACCTGGGTGAAATGGGCCCACATGGTAGTCTTCTAAATAAACTTCGATGAAGGTTTTCCAGTTGTAGTTGCACTCGTGCATCTCGATGCGATCGAGTGCATAGCCCTCAAAATTCAGGGCTTGGGCTGGGCCCATGCCCGCCAAATCGCCGGTGATGTCACGGCCATTGTCTTCAAACAGCAGGCCATTCCATTCGCGCAAGGGGTATTGGTTCAGGTTCAGACAAGGGTCTTGCTGAAAATGTGGGGCACCCAGCAATTCACCGTGGGACGAATAGGTCCAACGGTGCAGCGGGCAGACGATGTTGCCGCCTGTGGCCGCGTGCGGGTTGTTGAGTTCTCCCCGGCCCTTGAGCATGATGGCCTGTCGATGCCGGCAGACATTGGAGACCAGTTCGATGCCGTTGGGGGTGTGCACCAAGGCTCGGCCCTGATTCTCTTGGGGCAGGGCGTGGTAACGCCCCGGCTCAGGCACGCTGAGGCGATGGCCGACGTAACGGGGCCCCTGTAAAAACAGGACCTCCATCTCGCGCTGGTAAAGCGCCTCGTCAAAATAAGCAGAAACAGGTAATTGGGTTTGAGCCTGCTGCAGTTGAAGACTTAAATCAGACATGGGTGACCTGACCTAAAGACTCC
>CAWUNN010000372.1:0-2434 GCA_963923185.1 uncultured Limnohabitans sp.
CGTCTCGTGGGCTCGGAGATGTGTATAAGAGACAGGTCCATGATGCCTTTGATTTCGCGGAATTGACGGCGAACCTCTTCGACCACGGCACCCGCTGAGCGGCCCACGGCTTCCATGGCCATGGCACCAAAGAGGTAAGGAATCAGGCCACCAATGAACAGGCCCACGATCACCATCGGGTCAGACAAGTCAAAACTGACCGATTTGCCATAGGTCTCAAGTTTGTGGGTGTAATCGGCAAACAGCACCAGCGCAGCCAAGCCAGCCGAACCGATGGCGTAACCCTTGGTCACAGCCTTGGTGGTGTTGCCCACGGCGTCCAGGGGGTCGGTCACATCGCGCACGCTGCTGGGCAACTCGGCCATTTCGGCAATGCCACCCGCGTTGTCGGTGATGGGGCCATAAGCGTCCAAGGCCACCACGATGCCGGCCATGCTGAGCATGGCGGTGGCGGCCACCGCCACCCCATACAGGCCAGCCAAGGCGTAGCTGGCCACAATGGCCACACAGACAGAGAGCACCGGCCAAGCAGTGGACTTCATCGACACGCCGATGCCAGCGATGATGTTGGTGGCGTGCCCGGTGGTCGAGGCCTGGGCCACATGTTTGACCGGGCCATAGTCGGTGCCAGTGTAGTACTCGGTGATCCAAACCAGGGCCGCCGTCAGCACCAAACCGACCACGCAAGCGCCAAACAAGGCCATGCGCGAGCCTTCGGCGGCGATGGCGTTGTCAGGAATCATGGTCCAAGTCACGCCTGCAAAGGCGATCAAGCTGAGCACGCCGGCCACGATCAAACCCTTGTACAAAGCCGGCATGACATTTTTCATGCCAGGGCTGGCCTTGACAAAAAAGCAGCCGATGATGGAGGCAATGATGGACACGCCACCCAGAGCCAGCGGATACATCACCGCCTCCATGGGTGCAGCAGTCACCATCAAGGCCCCCAACACCATGGTGGCGATCAAGGTCACCGCATAGGTCTCAAAGAGGTCGGCTGCCATGCCTGCGCAATCGCCCACGTTGTCGCCCACGTTGTCAGCGATCACCGCTGGGTTGCGCGGATCATCTTCAGGGATGCCTGCTTCGACCTTGCCCACCAAGTCTGCGCCAACGTCGGCGCCCTTGGTGAAAATGCCTCCGCCCAAACGAGCAAAGATGGAGATCAGCGATGAGCCAAAGGCCAAGCCGATCAGCGGGTTCAAGGTGCTGGCCAATGTTTTGGGATCGACTGCGCCACCTTGAGTCAAAAACCAATAGAAACCACCCACGCCCAACAATCCCAGGCCCACGACCAACATGCCGGTGATGGCGCCGCCTTTGAAGGCCACGTCCAAGGCCGGTGCGATGCCACCGGTGGCGGCTTGGGCGGTGCGGACATTGGCGCGCACCGAGACATTCATGCCAATGAAGCCACAAGCCCCTGAGAGCACAGCTCCCACCACAAATCCAGTGGCCGTGGTGGCGCCCAGAAACACCCCCATCAGAACGGCCAAGACCACACCGACCAAAGCAATCGTTCGGTACTGCCTTGCCAGGTAAGCGGCTGCCCCTTGCTGAATCGCTTGAGCGATTTCTTGCATGCGGGGGTTGCCCGCATCCATGGACAGAATGGATGATCGTGCCCAAAAGCCGTAGATCACGGCGATGACGCCGCAAACCAGTGCGAGCATCAGGGCGTTGTTGCCAGACATAGATATCTCCTTTTATGGTTTCGTCAGATGAGGGTGAGCCCGTCGATACGGGGTCGCCCCGACTGCGTTGCTTCCTCGTTTTCTTGTGAACCGATTGGCCAACCCGTGAAATTTAGCCTTTTTTCAGTCGAATCCAGATCAGCGAAAGCCCCATGCAAGTAAAATAAGGGTTAATCCTGATCATTCTTTCTTCACTTTACACAAATCAACATGTCACTCGATGCAGTCACTGCGGGTAAAAATGCCCCCAACGAATTCAACGTCATCATTGAAATTCCGATGAATGCCGACCCGATCAAATACGAGGTGGACAAAGAGACGGGTGCGATTTTTGTGGATCGATTCATGAGCACGGCCATGCACTACCCGACCAACTACGGGTATGTGCCCAAAACCATCAGCGGTGATGGCGACCCGGTTGACGTTTTGGTGATCACACCGGTGCCCTTGATCCCAGGTGTGGTGGTGACTTGTCGAGCCATTGGCATCTTGAAAATGGAAGACGAAGCGGGCAACGACGCCAAAGTGTTGGCGGTGCCCACCGATAAGATTTTGTCCATTTACACCCAATGGCAAAAACCCCAAGATTTGAACCCCATGCGTTTGAACACCATCGCCCATTTCTTTGAGCATTACAAAGACCTGGAAAAGGGCAAATGGGTCAAGGTGCTGGGATGGGAAGGCCCAGAGGCCGCTCACGCGGAAATCACTGAGGGCATGAAGGCTTACGCCCAGCAGCT
>CAWUNN010000373.1:0-2421 GCA_963923185.1 uncultured Limnohabitans sp.
AACCTGAATTGGTCGACCGATGCGCTGGGTAGCGCACAGTACAACCCTGCGACCACGCCAGCGGTCATCAACGGCAACTGGACCGGGACTTGGTACTTTGGTGCTAACAGCAGCAGCAAGACGTTGACTTTGAATGCGGGATCCATCCTTGGCCAAAGCATCATGGCCAACTGTGATGTCGATGTCGGCTCTCAATTGATCCCCTTGTCGGGTGCCAATGTCTACAGCGTCAACCTGTATGTCAAGGTCAACACCCAGTGCACCAACCTGAACCCATCCAACACCCAAGCGGCCCTCTACCAAGGGCTGGCCTTTGTGATCAACAACCCAACGCCTGCCCACGCCACGCAATTGGTGATCGTGGCGGTCAGTGCCGATCGCACGGCATTGTTTTTCCGGGGCTACCCATAAAGTTATGGCTTTTCATGCCGAATCTCTGAACACACCCATTGTGATCTTCAGAACATGAAAAAGACATTAGCCATCATCGTGTTGTTTCTGGCTTGCGCAGGCGCAGGTGGTTTTGCGTTCATGCAATGGAAAGCCAATGCCAGCGCTCGCGCCGAGATCAGTCAGCTGACTGAAAAAGAATCGGAAACGGCTAAAAAGCAAAAAGAAGCCGAGGAAGAGCTGACAGAGCTGAAAGAAAAGCTCAAACCCTTGGAGCTGACAGCCCAGCAAATGGAGGCCTTGAAGGCCGCTTTCGCCAGCGGTGTCACGCTCAAAGACATGGAGACGGCTTACGCCAAAGAGAAAAATCTATCCGCCGAGCGCGTGTTGGGCTTGGCTGGTTTGCGCTTGCTCACCCATGGTCAACAAGACCCGGCCACCCTCAGTGCCTTTGAGAAGGCGCTGGAGATGACCGATTGGACCAAGCAGCAAAAGGTCATCTGTGCGGCCCAATATGCATTGGCCGCTGCTGGCAAAAGCATCAAGCCCCTGTCCGAATGCGCGGTGCCCACGGCGGTGAGCAAACCAGAGCCCAAAGAAAAAGAGTCGGAGTCGGCGCATTCAGCCAAAGCCAAAGAAGGGGCCGATGCCCACGGTGGCAAGAAGGTCGTGCACTGGGACTACGAGGGGAACATGGGGCCAGAAAACTGGGGCAAAGAGTTTCCCAGGTGTGGGCGCGGCAAAGAACAAGCCCCGTTGGACATCAAAGGACCTTTCTTGAAGGTCAAATTCAGCATCGCACCCGACTACAAAGCCGGTCCTTTGCGAATTTTGAACAACGGCCACACGATCCAAGTCAATGTGAACCCGGGCAGCAAAATGCGCATCGACGGGGTGCCCTACGATTTGCTGCAATTTCACTTCCACCGCCCCAGCGAAGAGGCGATCAGTGGCAAACGCCAGGCCATGGTGATTCACTTTGTCCACAAAAATGCCGATGGCGAATTGGCGGTGCTGGGTGTGTTGTTGCAAATGGGCAATGAAAACCCTGGCATTCAGACCCTGTGGACCCATGCCCCAGACAAAGAAGGCCCAGAGCAACAACCCGATGGCGTGGTCTTCAATCCGGCCCAGTTGTTGCCCAGAGAGACCGAGTTTTACCACTACGACGGCTCATTGACCACGCCCCCTTGCACAGAAAAAGTGAAGTTCTTTATTTTGCGCAACATGGTCAACATCAGCGCAGACCAAGTCAAACAATTCCCGTTCAAAATGAATGCACGGCCGATTCAGCCCTTGAACGAGCGGGTGATCATGGCCAATTGAGCCTGCCTCACAGCAGGTAAGTGCCTGCAAATTGGCAGACCTGGCCGCCCAAACCCATTTTGAAACGGGCCAAGCTGGCACTGCGCTGGGTGTTGACCCCACCCAAATCCAATTGTCTGATGCCCATGGCTTTGAGATCACAGATGGCACGCCAGAGCAACACATGGTGGGCTTTTTCATCACGGCCTTGTTCGTTGCCCCAACCGACTTGGTAGGTGGCATGGCTGCCATGGATCAAAAACACCATGCCAGCCACGGCTTGTCGCCCCAGGTCAGCTCGGTAGTTCAGCATGCTGCCGTTCGGATTTTTTCTGGCTTGCATGTACACGTCAAAAAAGGGCAACGGCAATCCCTCAAGGCCTCGCAAGCGGCGCTGCGCTTGCTCGGCCTCAAGCAACCAGCGGTAAGCGCCGGGCTTGGGCGACATGCGCGCCACCTGAAGTTGACCCTTTTCGGCCGAATTCAATTTGTTGCGCCAATTGCGCTCAAAGCCCGCGCGAATCTGATCTTCTGGAGCCTGCAGATCGAGCATGACCGTGGCGGCACCGGTCATGACCCGACGCCATGGCGAGAGACCCAATTGGGCAGACAAAGGTTCTTCGGGGGTGACCACCACCCACTTGAGGCCAGCCAATGGCAAGCTGGTTTTGATGAGCCGATACACTTTCTTTTTGTCATCAGGGCTCAATGCGTGCAGCCACACAG
>CAWUNN010000374.1:0-2417 GCA_963923185.1 uncultured Limnohabitans sp.
TGGCAACACGATGCCCATATCGCCCAAGCGTTTGGCCACCGCCGGTTGCGCCAAGGCCGCGCGCAGGGCCTGGTTCAAACGCTCGATCACGGCGCTGGGTGTGCCCTTGGGTACGTACAGGCCATGCCAGACCGAGAGTTTGAAGTTGGGCAAACCCGCTTCGGCAAAGGTGGGCACACTGGGCAAAATGGCCAGTCGATCTTTGGTGGCCACCGCATAGGGCTTCAGGCTGCCCGCTTGCAAATAAGAGATGGTTGATACCGGTTGATCGCATATCAAGTCGACATTGCCCGCCAGCAAATCGGTCAAGCCAGGTCCCGTGCCACGATAAGGCACCAAGGTGGCTTGGGTGCCCGTGGCCTGGGTGAAGAGCAGGGCACACAAATGGGTGGTGGCGCCAATGCCGGCGTGGGCGATCTTGACGTCACCGGGGTGTGTCTTCATGAACTGAATCAACTCAACCAAGCTGGTCGGGGCAAAGCGCGGTTGCCGCACCATGATCATGGGCACATCGCCCGACAGGGCCACGGGTTCCAAATCGCGGTTCACATCGAAATTGAGTTTTTTATACAAAGCCGGTGCGATCGAAATGCCCATGTTGTGCAGCAACACGGTATGGCCGTCGGCAGCGGCTCGCACCACCTTGGCGGTACCGATGGTGCCACCTGCGCCACCGATGTTCTCAACCACCACCGCTTGGCCCAGCTCGCGGGCCATGGCCTCGGCCAACACGCGTGCCAGCACATCGGTCGAACCACCCGGTGCGTATGGCACGACCATGCCGATGGGCTTGCTGGGGTACGCCCAAGCGCTGGCACACAGGGCCAACGCAGCACAGCACTGCATGCTGTACCGAACGCTGTGCTGCAAAGCCGCACCCATCAGACCCCAACATGATCGAGACCGCACCATGTGATTCCCCTTTCAGGTGGATGTGCCCGAGACCTTGTACAACTCGGTGTGATCGGCTTTGGGTCCCAAGGCTTCAGAGGCGGCCTGGGTCATGCCCGAGACCACTTGGGCCAGCGGCGTGTTCAAGCCCAAGGCAGGGCCCAAATCGGCGGCGATGCCCACGTCTTTGGCTTGCAGGGCCAATGAAAACCCCGAGTTAAAGGCCCCATTGAGCATGTACTGATGGATCTTGTTCAAGGTGGTGTTGTTTTGACCGGTCGAAGCATTCATCACATCGACGATCACCGCGCGATCGATGCCAAAGGCTGCGCCCACATGCACCGCTTCGATGGCGGCAATCATGCCTGCGGCCGAGACGTAGTTGTTCAGCGCCTTCAAGGCATGGCCGGCTCCGATCGGACCCACTTGTGTGATCGCTTTGCCCATCAGTTGCAACACCGCTTGGCAGGCTTGGAACAGCGCATCGTCGCCACCGACCATGATGGCCAAGGTGCCGTTCACGGCTTTTTTGACACCACCGGAGACCGGCGCATCGATCATGCCCACGCCATGCTGGGCCAGCAACTGGGCCAACTCACGGGTGCGGGTCGGGTCGGCCGAGCTCATCTCGATGACGATGGCGCCTGACTTCAAGATCGGTGCCAAGGCACGCAAGACCTGCTCGACGATGGCAGAGTTGGGCAGCATGGTGATGACGAAATCACAGTCTGCAAAGTCGCCATCTTGTTGGGCCGCTTGGGCCTTTGGGTGGGCCTGGCAAAAGGCGTTTTGGGCGGCCACTTGGGTGTCACGCACCACCAACTGATGTCCACCTTGGTGCAGCAAATGCGCCATGGGTTGTCCCATGGCACCCAGTCCAATGAATCCAATCTTGCTCATGCTGAGGTCACAGGTTCATTTCTTTGAACACTTCAGAGGCGACCCTGAAGGAATCGATGGCCGCAGGCACGCCCACATAGATGGCGACTTGCAAGAACACCTCTTTGATCTCATCCTTGGTCAAGCCGTTGTTGATCGCGCCGCGCACATGCAGTTTCAATTCGTGCGGGCGGTTCAGGCATGACAACATGGCCAAATTCAAAAACGAGCGGGTTTTGCGATCCAACCCGGGACGGTTCCACACATCGCCCCAGCAGTACTGGGTCACCAGTTCTTGCATGTCGATGTTGAAGTCGGTGGCGTTTTTCAGCGACGCGTCGACGTACTCTGAACCCAGCACGGCACGACGCATGGCGACACCTTGTTCAAACAGTTCGGGGTTTTTGGGGGCGTAGGGGCGAGTCATGGCAGTTCCTTTCAAAAAATCAAAAATCTAGTATAGGTTTACAGGGTGGGTTCTACACCCCCACGGAGGTGTGGGGGCCACATTCGCTGTCCTTCAGCGGACACCGGCTTCGCGCAACAAGTTCAAGGCCCTTTGGTAGATCGGCTTGTCGATCATTTGGCCCTGGTGCTGGATGGCGCCTTGGCCTTGGGCCCAGGCCGCCTCGAAGGCTTGCACCAAA
>CAWUNN010000375.1:0-2417 GCA_963923185.1 uncultured Limnohabitans sp.
AAGAGACAGGCCCAGCACCTGTCGCTGGATGGGATCGGATTCTGGGGTCTGACCCAACAACCACGATAGGTAACGTTGGTCAATCAGGGCCACGCATGGGGCCGCAGCGTCACGACGCATGGGGTGATGCATTTCTCTTTTCATGATGAAGTAGGGCAAAAAAGTATAAAAAACGTTGAAATAAGGCTTCAACAAAAGGCCATCTTAGCATTGATCCATCAAGCGGGTCGGTCCATTCGGCGTGGTGGAGTGGGAGCTTCGGCGGCCACCTGGTCATCGGTTCGACCAAATCGGCGCACCCTGTGCTGGAACCAATTCAGGGCATGCACCAAAGAGGCCTCGTTGAAATCGGGCCACAAGGTGTCGGTGAAGTACATCTCGGTGTAGGCCATTTGCCACAACAAAAAGTTGCTGACCCGCGCTTCGCCGCCGGTTCGGATCAGCAAATCTGGGTCGGGCAAGCCGGCCGTGCTCAGGTGGGTGGCCATGTCAGCCGGTTGCAGGTCTTGCAGAGTTTGACCCGGGTGCGCCTGTTGCCACTTTTGCATGGCTTGCACAATGTCCCATTGGCCCCCGTAATTGAGGGCCACCGTCAGATGAAACCGATCATTGTGGGCTGTGGCCTGTTCGGTCTGATCGATCCATTGGCACAACTCGGCACCCAATTGCTGGCGTTCACCGATGACCCGAAGTCGAATGCCGTGGGTTTGCATGTCTCTGAATTCCTTTTTCAGGTACTGGACAAACAAATCCATCAGCTTGCTCACCTCTTCGGGCGGTCGGCGCCAATTCTCAGTGCTGAAGGCAAACACGGTCAGGTACTGGATGCCGTGGTTCAGGCAGGCCCTGACGGTTTTGCTGACACCCGCTGCGCCTTTGACATGGCCCACGGTTCGCGGCAACAGGCGCTTTTTGGCCCAGCGGCCATTGCCGTCCATGATGATGGCGACGTGTTGGGGTGTATTCATCGTGAAACGCTATATTGGGTTTTGATTTTAATTGGATCACCCTGATGCATCGATTGTAGATGACGCCGGGGTTGGTTATATTGAGCCCAAGGAGGCCTCCCGCCATGTCTAAAAAATCAACTCCCCCCTCATCCCCTGGTCCCGACGACGCGCAGCAGATTTGGCTGGCCGGTTTGGGGGCCTTTTCGCAAGCCCAGAAAAAAGGCACCGAGGCACTGCAAAAGATGTTGCAAGACGGATTGGACTTGCAACGCCAAGCCCAACAAACTGCCGAGCAAAAAATTGCCGACGCCACCCGCAAAATGAGCGCCATGGCCCAGCAAATCCAACCCAAGCCTGCCAGTGCGCCCACGACCCTGCAGGCCCCCTGGGAAGGGCTGGAGGGCATGTTTGACCAACGAGTGGCGCGCGCCCTGCAACGCCTGGGTTGGGGCAGCCCCGAGCGAATGGTCGAATTGCAACAACGCATCCAGGCCTTAGAGGATCAAATGAAGGGTAAGGCCCCAGGCAAGAAGACTCAGACCTCCACCGGCTCGGCCAAGACCATCACCGCCCGCAAGCCTCGCAATGCCTAAAAAAGCACCGCGCCGAACGGCTGAGCGCATTTTGACCACCACTTTGGGGCTGTTCAATCGCTTTGGCGAGCCCAATGTGTCCACCACCATGATCTCCAATGAGCTTGGCATCAGCCCGGGCAATTTGTATTACCACTATCCAGCCAAAGACGAGCTGGTCAACGCCTTGTTCACCAACTACAAGGCCGATCTGTTGGAGCTGTTGGTGTCGGCCCCTGAGGTGCGCGATCTAGAGGACGCCTGGTTTTTTTTGCACCACCTGATGGAGCGCATTTGGGCGCATCGCTTCATTTATCGCGACCTCAATGATTTGCTCAGCCGCCATCGCCGCTTGGAAGCTGAAATGAAAGAGATCTTGCAGCACAAGTCCACCTCGTTTCAAGCCGTGTTGGCTCGCTTGGGCCATGCCGGCATATTAGAGATGAACGACACCGAACGTTCTGATACGGCCAGGCATCTGGTGTTGCAAAGCACTTGGTGGCTGAGCTACGCCTATGTCTTAGAGCCGCGACATGCCTTGGAAGACGACAACGGCTCGGCGGCCATGGGGGGCGCCACACTGTCCATGTTGGCTTTGTGTCGACCGTATGCTCGAGCGACTCATCGTGCTGCTATCGAGGGTTTGCTGGGGCAGGACAAGCCCCAAAAAAAACCCCGGGGTTGAGCCCGGGGTGTGAATCCACCTGATGAGAGGGTGGAGGAGACAAACATCGCACCCATTGCTGAGCGCATGATCAACATTGTAGTGATGCGCTGGTTGCATGCCAAGCTTGAAGCATAATTCCCTGACATTTTTCAAGGAAACACCGCACATCATGGAATGCACCGTCACTTGGACCGGACACAGCGGCACGCGATCGGGCATGGGTTTTGT
>CAWUNN010000376.1:0-2403 GCA_963923185.1 uncultured Limnohabitans sp.
CGCAAAAGACAACTGTGCGGGCTTCATCCTTGCCAGGGCCACCAACTCTTTGATGTTCTTCACCGGCAGCGACGGATGGGCCACCAACAGCAAGGGGTAGTTGACCATGTTGGTGATGGCCGCCAAATCGCGCACGGGGTCATATGGCAACTTGGGGTACAAGGCCGGGTTGACCGCCAAGGGGCCGGCTGCGCCCACGGCCAGCGTGTAGCCATCGGGTGCCGATTGCAGCAAAGCTTGCAGACCGACGATGCCATTGGCCCCTGCGCGGTTGTCCACCACCACGCTGTGCCCCCAGCGCTCAGACAGCTTTTGAGCGATCAGTCGGGCGATGACGTCATTGCCACCGCCAGGCGGAAACGGCACGATCAATTTCACCGGCTTGAGCGGATAAGCGCCTTGTGCCCAAAGACATCCGGGTCCCATGGCCACTGTGGCCATGCTGGCCATGCACGCCATCACATACCGACGATTGAACATTTCCATTGTGCGATGCGCTCGAAGTGCTGGCTGATGTTCGGATCAAACTGGCCATCGATCAGCACAAAGAGCATGCGATAAGGCTTGCCCGTGACAAATGACCCACAAATTGAAAGCGGGCATATTCATTTGCCCCAAAGTGTGGCAAGCGGTGCGGCCCAAATGTTGTCACCCAACGGAAGGGTTTCGTCGCCATCGTAAAGCAAAATGCCCAATTTGAATTGATCGCCGGCCAGACTGGCCATCTTTCTCAAGCCCCGCAAATCGCTCTCTCTCACTGTTGCAGACGCCTTGGCTTCAACGCAGACCAATTGCCCTGCCGCGTTTTCAATGACCACATCGACCTCTACCTTGTCGGCATCGCGGTAGTACATCAACGAGTAGTCCCCATCGGCCGTTGTCGTTGCCTTGAGCAACTCGCCATAGACAAACGATTCCAGCACGTGACCAAAACGAGTACGGTCTTGCCGAACTTCTTGAGCGGACAACTCGAGTAAGGTTGCAAGCAAGCCAGAATCAATGAACTGCAACTTGGGAGTTTTGATGACCCGATTGAGCCTGTTACGGGCCCAAACATTGACACGCCTGAGCAGGTACATTTGCTCAAACACACCCACGTACTTCGCTGCGGTTTTGCCATCCAAACCCACTTGACCACCCAGCCGACTGTAGTTGCACATTTGACCAGCCGTCTGCGCCAAAGCGCGCAAAAAACGCGGCAGTTGATCGAGCTTTTCGATGCCTGACACATCACGTACATCGCGTTGAATGAGGGCGTCCATGTATTGACGAGCCCAGGCGATTCGTCGCCTCGGGGTAGATCTGGAAATGGCTTCAGGGTATCCGCCACTCAATACCCGATCAATCAAATCAATTCCCAGTGCTTGAGCACCTGATTGGGGAATCCGCCCAGCGAAAACGCTATCGAGCCAGTTGGTAGACTGTGCCTCAATTTCGCTTTGGGACAATGGCAAGAGCAACAAAGTCTCCATTCGACCAGCCAAAGAGTCTGCCAAGGTTGGCAAAGTCATCAGGTTGGCAGAGCCCGTCAGCAAAAATCGGCCAGGTCGCCGGTCTTCGTCGACACTCTTCTTGATGGCCAGCAACAATGTAGGCGCCCGCTGAATTTCATCAATGACCACACGATCCAAGCTGCGGATCATCCCGACAGGGTCTTCTCGGGCGGACATCAGGGTCAGTTCGTCGTCCAGCGTCAGATAACGCGCCCCGTTGCAGGCGATCTTGCGCACCAGCGTCGTTTTGCCTGCCTGACAGGGCCCAGCCAGCAAGACCACAGGCGTGTCCCCCATGGCTTGCGAGATCCTCGACTCGATGTGGCGCTTGTAAAGAGGTGGCTCAAGCATGCGTCATATAGTAACGTAAATTTTGGATTTTACGCCTGTAAATTTCGGAAATATCACCCGAAAAATTCGGATTTAACAGGCTTTGCCCCCAGCGCTCAGACAGCTTTTGGACAATCAGCCGAACAATGTCAATGAGCAATGCGCTCGAAGTGCTGGCTGATGTTCGGATCAAACTGGCCATCGATCAGCACAAAGAGCATGCGACAAGGCTTGCCCGATCGGTTGGCCCAGGCGTGGTTGGTGCCACGCTCGACCAAAAAGTCGCCTGTTTTCATCAGCACCTCTTCTTTGTCCAGCACCAGGGTGATTTCACCTTCCAACACCAGCGCATAGTCCACCGACTGGGTGCGGTGCATGAAGGGGTGCTTGGCTTGGCCGGTGGTGTTGGTGCTGGCGGTTTGGGTGCCCAAAGCCCCCCAAGCCACCCGGGTGTCGTCGGTGTCGATTTTGTTGATCCAATCGCCTTCGGGGCCGAACTCGATGATGCGCACCACGGTGCCACCCTTGGGGGGCTCTAACTTCACGGGGCGCGATGTGGGATCAGGCCCGTTGTCCACTT
>CAWUNN010000377.1:0-2401 GCA_963923185.1 uncultured Limnohabitans sp.
TCGGAGATGTGTATAAGAGACAGGTGCTGAGTTTGCAACTCAAACCCGATGCGGCCAGACGGGTGCAAGAGCAAGCACTCAAACAAAACATCACGACGCTGCACAACCGCATCAACGAGTTGGGCGTGGCCGAACCGGTGATTCAACAGCAAGGTCTGGATCGCATTGTGGTGCAATTGCCAGGCGTGCAAGACACCGCCAAGGCCAAAGACATTTTGGGACGCACCGCCACGCTGGAGGTGCGCATGGTGGATGAAAATGCCGATGCCCGCGCGGCCGAGACGGGCACGGGCCCAGTGCCCTTTGGCAGCGAGAAATTCCTTGAGCGCAGTGGCATGCCGTTGGTCGTGAAAAAGCAGGTCATTTTGACCGGTGAAAACCTCACCGATGCCCAGCCAGGCTTTGATAACCAAACCCGTGAACCTGTGGTCAATTTGACGTTGGATGGCAAGGGTGCGCGCATTTTCAGGGATGTCACCCGTGACAACGTGGGCAAGCGCATGGCCATTGTCTTGTTTGAAAAGGGCAAAGGCGAAGTGGTGACTGCACCGGTCATCCGATCTGAGATTGGCGGTGGACGGGTGCAAATTTCGGGTCGCATGACCACGACTGAGGCCAATGATGTGGCCTTGTTGCTGAGGGCCGGTTCACTGGCCGCACCGATGGAGATCATCGAAGAGCGCACCATTGGCCCCAGTCTGGGCGCTGAAAACATCGCCAAAGGCTTCAACAGCGTCACCTGGGGCTTTGTGGCGGTGACGGTCTTCATGTGCATTTACTACCTGTTGTTTGGCGTCTTCTCCAGCGTTGCATTGGGGGTCAACCTGCTGTTGCTGGTGGCCATTTTGTCGATGCTGCAAGCGACGTTGACTTTGCCTGGCATGGCGGCCATGGCCTTGGTGCTGGGCATGGCCATCGATGCCAACGTGTTGATCAATGAGCGTGTGCGTGAAGAGCTGCGCAACGGCGTTGCGCCCCAAGCCGCCATCCATGCGGGTTACGACCGCGCCTGGGCCACCATTTTGGACTCGAACGTGACCACCCTGATCGCGGGCTTGGCGCTGCTGGCTTTTGGGTCTGGTCCTGTGCGAGGTTTTGCGGTGGTGCATTGCATTGGCATCGTGACCAGCATGTTCTCGGCCGTGTTCTTCTCGCGCGGTTTGGTCAATCTTTGGTACGGACGTCAAAAGAAACTCAAGTCCGTCTCGATCGGTACGGTTTGGCGTGCGCAAGGGGCTGTCTCTGCCGCCAGTCAAGGTGCACTCGAATAAGGAAGCCGCATCATGGAATTTTTCAAAATCCGCCGCGACATCCCGTTCATGCGCCATGCGCTGGTGTTCAACGCGATCTCGCTCATCACTTTTTTGGCTGCCGTCTTCTTTTTGTTCAGTCGGGGCTTGCATTTGTCCGTTGAGTTCACTGGGGGCACCTTGGTCGAAGTGGCCTATGCCCAAGATGCCAACTTGGATCTGGCACGCCAGCAGATGGCCAAGATGGGGCTGAGTGATGTGCAGGTGCAAAACTTTGGCAGCGCCCGTGATGTGTTGATTCGCATGCCGGCCATTCAAGGAGTCAGTTCAGCGCAACAAACCGATCAGGTGATGGCGGCGCTGAAAGAAGTCGACGCTTCGGCTCAATTGCGTCGCAGTGAATTTGTGGGCCCGCAAGTGGGCGAAGAGTTGGCCACCGACGGCCTCAAAGCTCTGGCCTTTGTGGTGGTAGGCATCATGATTTACCTGGCGTTTCGCTTTGAGTGGAAATACTCGGTGGCAGCGATACTGGCCAACTTGCACGACGTGGTGATCATCCTCGGCTTTTTCGCTTTCTTTCAATGGGAATTTTCATTGCCGGTGTTGGCCGCTGTGCTGGCGGTGTTGGGTTACTCGGTCAACGAATCGGTGGTGATTTTTGATCGAATTCGAGAAAACTTCAGGCGTTATCGCAAGATGAGCACCGTGCAAATCATTGACAACGCCATCACCTCGACCATCAGTCGCACCATCATCACGCACGGCTCGACCCAATTGATGGTGTTGTCGATGCTGATCTTTGGTGGGGCCACCTTGCACTACTTTGCTCTGGCTTTGACGATTGGTATTTTGTTTGGCATTTACTCGTCGGTCTTTGTGGCCGCAGCCATCGCCATGTGGTTGGGCATCAAGCGAGAGGACCTGATCAAGGGGGGGCAGCGAAGCAACCACGACCCAGACGACCCCAACGCGGGCGCTGTGGTTTGACCAAACGGGCTCTACAAAGCCCGTTTTTTTGATTCCATCTTCAAGCCCATTTCTTCAGCACCGATTCGAGGTGCCTGGCCTTCACGTGGCCATAGCCTTTGATGTCTTGCGCGCTGTTGGCAAACTCAAGAGCCTGTGCTTTGGTGGCATCTGACCTGTCTCTT
>CAWUNN010000378.1:0-2400 GCA_963923185.1 uncultured Limnohabitans sp.
ACGATGCAAAGCAGCCGAGAGTTGTGCCGCCTGAGTTCGCTCTGAGGCGCTGAGATAGCCGTTTCGTGAGCTCAAGGCCAGGCCATCTTCGGCGCGAATGGTGGGCACACCCAAAATCGTCGTGGGCATGCTGAGTTGTCGAACCAAACGTTCCATGATCCGCCATTGCTGATAATCTTTTTGGCCAAACACCGCCACATCGGCCCGCGTGCAACTCAACAACTTGCTGACCACGGTGCACACCCCAGTGAAAAATCCAGGTCTGAAGTGGCCTTCCAAAATATCCGCCAAAGCCGGGTCTGGGTGGACCTTGAAAGTTTGCGCTTCAGGGTAGAGGTCTCTTTCTAACGGAGCAAATACCAGATCACAGCCACGGGCCCGTAACATCTCACAATCGCGCTCCAGCGTGCGTGGATAACTGTCAAAATCTTCGTGTGGCGCGAATTGCAGGCGATTGACAAAAATGCTGGCGATCAACTGATGATCAGGCCCTTGTGCGGCATCCACCAGGCGCATGTGACCTTCGTGCAAATGGCCCATGGTGGGCACCAACACGCGTTTTTGGGTTTTGGACAATGAGTCTTGCAACTCACTCAGGGTGTGCACAACTTTCATACAGGGATCCTAACCCAGGCGGGAATCAATCCAGGGTAAACCCTAAAATTTTGCCATGGATGTGTGGCGAGACGCCAGCAGCAAGTGTCGGTCTTTGATCTTTTTGGCTTAAGATCAGATTTTATTTGAGTTGCACGAGGTCATGTGATGAACAAGCATTGGATGTCTTGGGTGGGTGCTGCGGTCATGGTGTTGCCCCTGTGGGTGTCGGCCAACACATTGGAAAAAGTCAAATCTTCTGGGGTCATCACCATGGGTGTGCGCGACTCTTCGGGTGCGCTCTCTTATACCTTGGGCGATGGCAAATACGTGGGCTACCATGTGGAGGTGTGCCAACGCATCATCGAACAGGTTGAGAAATCAGTGGGCCGCAAGATCGAAACCAAATACGTGTCGGTGACCTCACAAAACCGTATTCCGTTGACGCAAAACGGCACCATCGACATCGAATGTGGATCCACCACCAACAACACTGCGCGACAACGCGATGTGGCCTTTGCCCTGACCACTTATGTCGAAGAGGTGCGCATGGCCACCAAAGTCAGCTCAAGCATCAGCTCGATCAATCAGCTCAATGGCAAAAATGTGGCGACCACCACCGGCACCACATCGGTTCAGCACTTGCGACGCCACGAGCGCGCTGCGGGCGTCGATTTCAAAGAGGTGTATGGCAAAGACCACGCCGAGAGTTTTTTATTGCTCGAGTCTGGCCGCGCTGATGCTTTTGTGATGGATGCCCAAATTTTGGCGGGCAACATCGCGTTGTCCAAAAACCCTGCCGATTACCGAATCGTGGGTGAGGTGCTATCGGTCGAGCCGATCGCCATCATGTTGCGCAAAGACGACCCAGACTTCAAGAAACTGGCCGATGACACCATCAGAAACTTGGCCAAAAATGGAGAGCTGGCCAAGATTTATGACAAATGGTTTGTGCAGCCTATTCCACCCAAAAACACCCGAGTCGGACTGCCGGCCAGCGAGTCGACCAAGGCGGCCTGGGCCAGCCCCAATGACAAACCCATGGAAGATTACGCCAAAAAGTGATTGAACGGTCATGACCTGGGATTGGGCAGTTTTTCTGCAAGACGACGGCAGCGGCCGAACCTATCTCGAGTGGATGTTGGGTGCTTGGGGTTGGACGCTGGCCGTGGCAGGTGCCTCTTGGGTGGTGGCCATGGTGTGTGGTTTGTGGGTGGGCGTGCTGCGCACGCTGCCCGACAACCCTGGCTTGAGTCGTTTGGCGTATGCATGGGTGGAGTTGTTTCGCAACATTCCGCTCTTGGTGCAAATCTTCTTGTGGTACTTTGTGCTGCCCAAATTCATCCCGCCCTTGCAGCAATTGCCAGGCTTTGCCTTGGTGGTGCTGGGGTTGGGTTTTTTCACTTCGGCGCGCATCGCCGAGCAAGTGCGAGCAGGCATTGGCGCTTTGCCCAAAGGTCAGCGCCATGCGGCCATGGCCATGGGTCTGAGCACTTGGCAGTCTTATCGGTACGTGCTGTTGCCCATGGCTTTGCGCATCATCTTGCCGCCTCTGACCAGTGAGTCCATGAATCTGCTCAAAAACTCATCGGTGGCATTTGCGGTCTCGATTGCCGAGTTGACCATGTTTGCCATGCAGGCCCAAGAAGAAACCGCGCGTGGCATTGAAGTCTATTTGGCCGTCACGGCCTTGTATGCGTTGTCTGCCTTTGCCGTCAATCGCTTGTTGGCGTGGATCGAGCAGCGCACCCGTGTGCCAGGTTTCATTGCAGCCGGTCAAACCGGGGTAGGGCACTGATCATGGGC
>CAWUNN010000379.1:0-2379 GCA_963923185.1 uncultured Limnohabitans sp.
CATCGCGTCGATGCAGCAAACAGCCGTTGTCCCACATCATCAAATCACCGTTGTGAACCTTGTGCCGATAAACCAAATCGGGCGATCCGCCAGCGGCGAACAACAAGGGCAACACACGGGCGTTTTCTGCATCGCTCAAACCTTCGATGGCCACCAGTGTGGTTTGATCGGCGTACAGGGCTTTGCGACCCGTGACGGGGTGGGTCAAGGTCACCGGATGGCGTGCATCGGGCAAACTCAACATCGCATTGGCTTTGGACTTGTCTCGCAGCTCGGTGGCATTGAGCATGGCATATCGTTTGGCGTATCGATATATGCCGGTGCGCCCCTCGATTAATTTTTGCACGTCTGCGGCCAGGCTTTCATACGCCCCGTACTGATCCGCCCAATAAATGTCACCCCCATCACGCGGAACTTCGGTGCCATACAAGATGGCCCCTGTCGCAGGGCGCACCTGAAAGGTTTGATCAGAGTGCCAATCGACGTCTTCACCGCCCGCAAATCCACCCACAAAGCGACCATCGTGGTATTTCAGTGTGCTGAAGTAGATGATTTGCTCATGGTAGGGTGATTGAATGTCTTTTCGAAAATTCTTCTCGCACGGACCAAAATGTTCGGTGAATCGAACCAAGTCTGGTTCATCCAAGCATTGACGACGAAAAATCATCAACGGCGATTGAGTCCAAATGGCTTTGAGCGCTTCGATGCACGAAGGGTCATCTAAACAATCGATGATGTTGCCATGCACTTCAACTGCGAAGCCTCGAGGATGCAATGAAGTGGTGTTGATCTTGGACAAACGAAGCTCCTGAAAAACAATGGGGTGAACTCAATCCACCTTGGCACCAGAGAGTTGGATGATGCGCGTCATCCGTTCGGTCTCTGATTTGATCAATGCTCCAAATTGTGCTGGCGACATGTTCATGGCGCTCATGCCTTGCGGTACCAATTGCTGATCGATGAATTCAGGTTGAGACAGCATGCTGGCCACTGCGGCATTGAGCTTGGCCACGATGGCCGCCGGTGTGTTGGCAGGTGCCAAAAAAGCATACCAGGCACCGATGTTCAGGTCTTTGTATCCGGCCTCGGTGAAAGTGGGCACCTGAGCCAGCAAGGGCGAACGCTTGTCGCCCGAGATGGCCAGCACCTTGAGTTTGCCCGACTGAACAAACCCTTGTATGGTGGGGATGGCCGGAAAAGTGAACATCACCTGGCCGCCAATGACATCGGCCACCGCGGGCGAAGACCCTTTATAGGGCACATGCACAATGTCGGTTTGTGTCAGCTTTTTGTACATCTCGCCCATGATGTGGGCTTGGCTGCCCACCCCAAAAGAGCCATAACTGATGGTGCCAGATTTGGCTTGCGTCCAAGCCACCATCTCGGCCATGTTGTTCACTGGCAGCTGGCTGGACACCACCATGGCCAAATTCAAATAGGCCACCGTGGCCACAGGTGCGAAGTCGCGCGCCACCTGATAGCCCAGTTGCGGCGACAAAATGGGATTCAACACAAAGGTCGCGTCGTTGGTGAACAACAAGGTGTAGCCGTCTGCGGGGGCCTTGGCCACCAGCTCGGCCCCCAAGGCCGTGTTGCCACCCGGCTTGTTGTCGATGACCAGCGTCTGCCCCATGATTTCGCTCAAGCGCTTGCTGACCACGCGCGCCATGATGTCGGTGGCACCACCAGGGGCAAAAGGGACCACCACCCGAATGGGTTTGCTGGGATAGGCGTTTTGCGCAAGGGCTTGGAATGAGAGGGTCAGGCAGGCGATTGCGCACCAGCCAGCCCATCTTGCCGACCACTTTCTCATCGTCTCCTCCAATTTTTATGGTTTGATCGACCGAAAACTTGAAAAATCTAACAAAAATATGAGGCCATGCCAAGTGAATGCGGCACACCCTAAGAGGTCAACCCAAATCAGAGCTCAACGATCGGCATGCCACTGGGTATGGAATTTGCCCGGCCGATCTGTGCGTTGGTAAGTGTGAGCACCAAAATAATCGCGCTGAGCCTGCAACAGGTTCGCTGGCAAGCGGGCTGAGCGGTAGGCGTCGTAATAGGCCAAAGCACTCATGAAAGCGGGTATGGGCAAGCCCTGCAAGGCCGCGAGCGCGACCACCTCGCGCAAGCCCTGTTGGGCCTCATGCATCAGGTCTGCAAAATGGCCGTTCAATAACAAATTGGAGAGGCCAGGTTCAGCATCAAAAGCCCGACGGATGTCTTCCAGCAAATGAGCTCGGATGATGCAACCTGCACGCCAGACTTTGGCCACACGCGCGTGCGACATGCCCCAACCGAATTCGAGATCTGCCGCACGCAGCAGCGCAAAGCCTTGGGCGTACGCACCTGTCTCTTATACACATCTCCGAGCCCACG
>CAWUNN010000380.1:0-2379 GCA_963923185.1 uncultured Limnohabitans sp.
AACAAGCCGATGTCCACAGGACCAAAGTGGCCCCAGTGATCAGGCCCAATCGGCTGGCAGGGAGCTTTTGCATGGACATGGGCCTCACTTCTTGGGTCCACTCAACACCACCACAGACTCGTTGTCTAGCAAAGTGTCAGATGGATTGTTGACCACGGCATCGCTGGACTGCAAAGGTCCTGCAACCTCGACTTCGGGGCCATGGTCTTTGATGATTTGCACGCGCTTGAACACCACTTTAGATTCGGCATTGACCACCGCCACAAAGACCCCCTCTTTGCGAAACACCAAGGTGGCGGCTGGCAGCCGCAAACTGGCCGCATTGCCGGGCAAATTGATTTTGACTTGGGCAAAACTGCCAGCCTTGAGGACCTGTTTGCTGTTGGGCACTTCAATCTCGGTCAAGCTGGTGCCGGTGTTTTCGGTGATCACGCCAGAGGTGCGCACGACTTGGGCCTTGAATGCTTGGTCAGGGTATTCGGGCACGGTCAGGGTGACCGTGTCGCCCACATGGATGTCGTTGACATTGAATTGAGGAATGCGGACATACAGACGCAGGCGACTGGGATCGATCACCACAAACAATGGCTTGCCAGCGCTGCTGCTCACCAACACCCCGATGTCGGTGTTGCGCTCAGCGACCAGGCCATCGAACGGGGCCACTATTTTTTTGTATTCCAAAAACTTGCGCGATCGCAAGAGATTGCTTTCGGCAATTTCGCGGTATGCCTTTTTGGCGCTCAGCTCGACTCGGCGCTGATCGACTTCTTGTTGCGAGACGCCCTCGCGGGTCAGCAACTCTTGGGCTCTGGCGTAGTTGACTTGGGCCAGCTTTTCGGCCTCGGACGCCGCCTTGAGGTCGGCTTGGGCTTGTTCAAATTGCTGATCGGTTTCGGGCGAATCGATGACGGCCAACACATCACCGGCTTTGACACGGGTGCCGATGTCGGTGTTCCACTGCTTGAGGTAGCCATTGACGCGCGAGTAAATCGAGGCCGTGGTGAATCCCTCTAGCCGCCCAGGCAGCATCAAGGCGTTGGCTCGGTCGCTTTGATAGGGATGCACCACCGCCACCCGTCGGGTCGAGAGCTCTTGGGCGACCTCGGTGGCTTCTTTGAATTTGAAATGCCGATGGGCCAAACCAGCGGCCACCACTGCGACCGCCAAGGCGATGCAGAAGTACAAGAATTTGGATGATTGGGGTTGCGACACAGGCTCTACCTTTATTGGATGCTCAGACGCTGGCTTGGGGTTGATCAGATGAACGGTCTGGCGCGGGGCTCAGGCCATCGTTGCGGTGCAAGTAGCTGAACACCACGGGCACAAAAATCAGCGTGGCCACAGTGGCAAAGACCAAACCGCCAATGACCGCCCGGCCCAGCGGTGCGTTTTGCTCGCCCCCCTCGCCCAACCCGAAAGCCATGGGCATCATGCCAATGACCATGGCCAAAGCGGTCATCAACACGGGTCGGAAGCGGGAAAAACCCGCCTCTAAGGCGGCCCGTCGGCTGTCACCCACTTCGGCCAAACGCTCACGCGCAAAGCTGACCACCAAAATGCTGTTGGCAGTGGCCACCCCCATGCACATGATCATGCCGGTCAGGGCCGGCACGGACAAATTGGTGGCGGTGGTGAACAGCATCCACAAGATGCCTGCGATGGCCGCAGGCAGGGCGGTGATGATGACAAACGGGTCCAGCCAAGACTGAAAGTTGACCACCAAAATCAAGTAGATGAACAAAATCGAGGCCAACAACCCCAAGCCCAAGCTGAGAAATGACGAGTTCATGGTCGAGACCTGTCCACGCAAGTCCACCCGCGTGCCTTTGGGCAAATCGGCCTGCATGCGCTCAAGCACCTGAGTGATATCGGACGCCACCGCCCCCAAGTCACGGCCTTGGGTATCGGCATAAATGTCCACCGCCGGTTGAATGGCATAGTGGCTGACGACCGCATCAGAGGCATTGCGCTTGAGGGTGGAGACCCCACCCAAAATGGTTTGCTGATCGGTGCCCGAACCGAACACAGGGATGTTTTGTAAATCGGCCAGCGAGGCCGTCTGGTACTGAGGCGTTTGAACCACGATGGGGTAAGACACGCCGTTTTGTGGATTCAACCAAAAAGAGGGGGCCACCTGCCCGCTGCCTGCCAAAGTGGTCACCATGTTGTTGGTGACATCGCGCTGAGTCAAGCCCAGTTTGGCGGCTTGGACCCGATCGATGGCCACATCGATTTGGGGATAGCTGGAGGACTGTTGAATGCGCGGGTCGGCCACGCCCGGTATTTTTTTGAGCTCGGCCAACAATTTGACCGCATACGCCATGTTGTCGTCTTTGTTGGGCCCTTTGATGATCAGATCGATCGGAGCAGGTGGGCCAA
>CAWUNN010000381.1:0-2373 GCA_963923185.1 uncultured Limnohabitans sp.
GGCTTGAATGAGCTCAAGCAATCGATTGACCGCTGGCGCGATCCCGACCTGAGCGCTGCAGAACGAGGCAACCTGTTGGAATTGCTCGATACCCAAGCCCAAGCCTTGGACATGAGCGCCATGCCAGAGACCGAGCATTCCGATGCCGTGGCCTTGTGGGTGCAACAACTCTCGGCCCAATTGCTTGAAATGGAATACACCCTGATTCCACATGGATTGCATGTGATGGGCCGTGCCCCCACCCCAGACGAGCGCAGCTCGACACTCAAGGCCATGGCGCAGGCCATGGGCATCGAGCGCGAGGGTCTGATCGAGGCCATCGTGGCCCAAGGTGGCACATCGATCGACGCCTTGATGCCCGCAGACTTTGAAGACACCCAACGCCAAGCGCTGCGCCAATTGGTTCAAAGCAACGAGTTGCTGCAACAAGAACATGAGATCACAGGCCTGTTGCGAGCCCTGGATGGCCGCTTCATTGCCCCTGCCGCAGGCGGCGATTTGCTGCGCAACCCACAGGTCTTGCCCACGGGTCGCAATGTGCATGGCTTGGATCCCTTTCGCATGCCCTCTCAGTTCGCCGTCAAAGACGGCCACAAGCAAGCGCAAAAGCTGCTCGATCGCTGCCAAGCCGATGGCTTGCCACTGCCTGAGACCATCGCCATGGTGTTGTGGGGCACGGACAACCTGAAGTCAGAAGGCGGACCTTTGGCTCAGGCCTTGGCTTTGATGGGCGCACAACCGCGTTTTGACCATTACGGACGCTTGGCAGGTGCGCAATTGATCCCCCTGTCCACCTTGGGTCGGCCGCGCATTGACGTGGTGATCACCCTCTCTGGCATCTTCAGAGATTTGCTGCCCATGCAAATCAAACTGTTGGCCGAGGCCTCTTTGTTGGCTGCCAGCGCTGACGAGGATGAATCGCAAAACTTTGTCCGCAAGCACACCTTGTCGTACATGCGCGAGCACGGGGTGGACTTGAACACCGCTGCGCTTCGGGTGTTTGGCAATGCCGAAGGGGCCTATGGGGCCAATGTGAACCATTTGGTCGACTCCAGTTGTTGGGACAACGAAAATGAGCTGGGCGATGCCTTTGTGCAACGCAAAGGCTTTGCCTACGGCGTTGAAGGCCAGCCCGTGCGCCATCAGGCCTTGATGCAATCGGTGTTGAGCACCGTGGCGCTGACCTACCAGAACGTGGACAGCGTCGAGTTGGGTGTGACCAGCATCGACACCTACTTTGACACCTTGGGTGGCTTCAGCCGCGCCGTCTTACAGGCCAAACACCACACCCAAGGTACTGCGGCCACGGCGCCGGGCGTGTACATCGGTGACCAGACCCAGGGCGAGGGGGTGGTGCGCACCCTCAGTGAGCAGGTCTCGCTGGAGACCCGCACCCGCATGCTCAACCCCAAGTGGCACGAGAGCATGCTGCAACACGGTTTTGAAGGTGTGCGTCAAATTGAGAGTCACCTCACCAACACCATGGGTTGGTCGGCCACCACCGGCCAGATTCAACCGTGGGTGTACCAACAGTTGGCCCAAACTTTCATTTTGGACCCAGAGATGCGTGAGCGCATGGCCAAACTCAATCCGTCGGCTTCGGCCCAGTTTGCCAACCGGTTGCTGGAAGCGTCTCGGCGCAACTTCTGGCAACCCGACACCCAGACCCTGGCAGCGTTGCAGCACGCCGGGGCTGAACTTGAAGACCGCCTGGAAGGCGTGAGGGAAGGACAACCAGCATGAACGACACCTTTGTAGAGACCACCCGCGTGCCCGTCACCCACATCAAGCGCAAGCAAGACGACGGCGAAGGCAGCGTGCAGGTTCACATGGATCCGAACGTGAAGATCGGAACCGCCAAGGTCTTTGCCATTTATGGCAAAGGCGGCATTGGCAAAAGCACCACTTCATCCAATTTATCCGTGGCTTTCAGCAAATTGGGCAAACGGGTGCTGCAAATCGGCTGCGACCCCAAGCACGACTCGACATTCACGCTGACCAAAAAGTTGATGCCCACGGTGATCGATGCCCTTGAAGCGGTGGACTTTCATGCCGAAGAGTTGCGCATGGAAGACTTTGTCTTTCAGGGTTACAACGGCGTGATGTGCGTCGAGGCCGGCGGCCCACCTGCGGGCACCGGTTGTGGCGGCTACGTGGTGGGCCAGACGGTCAAACTGCTCAAAGAGCACCATCTGTTGGAAGACACCGATGTGGTGATTTTTGACGTCTTGGGTGACGTGGTCTGTGGTGGCTTTGCCGCGCCACTGCAGCACGCCGATCGGGCGCTGATCGTGACCGCCAACGACTTTGATTCGATTTTTGCCATGAACCGCATCGTGCAAGCGATTGGTGCGAAATCCAAAAATTACGATG
>CAWUNN010000382.1:0-2369 GCA_963923185.1 uncultured Limnohabitans sp.
CCTGGGTCTTCCAGGCCATGAGTTCTTGTCGTTCGACCAAAGACTGGACAGTTCCAACAGAAAGCCCCAAAATTCGAGCGGCTTCGGTTGTGCCACAAAACTGACCGTGTGACAGGGCATGGTCTTGAGTAGCGTTCGGCATTTTATTCATTTTTGATGATTATGAATTCATTTTAATGAATTAAATGATACCAAATGATTTAATTAATGTCAAAAACAATCCAGTTTTGAACGCGTTCCCATGAAAAACCAAGCCCCATCCAACCTCAGTGCCATGTCAGGCCTGCAAGTCGGCCATGCACAGCACCCCGGGCGACCCACAGGATGCACCGTGGTCTTGTGCCCACAAGGGGCCGTGGCTGGCGTCGATGTCAGGGGTGCGGCGCCAGGCACCCGAGAGACCGATGTGCTGGTCCCAGGCCACACCGTGCCCCATGTCCATGCGATTGTGTTGTCGGGTGGCAGCGCCTACGGACTGGATACGGCCTCGGGCGTGATGCGCTGGCTAGAGCAGCAAGGACATGGCCTGTCGGTGGGCCCAGCCCTGGTGCCCATCGTGCCGGCCGCCGTGATCTTTGATTTGGGGGTGGGTGATGCGCGCATTCGTCCAGATGCCCAAACCGGTTGGCAGGCCTGCGAAAACGCCATCACCAAGCCGTTTGAGGTGGGCAATGTCGGGGCGGGGGCCGGCGCTACCGTGGGCAAGGTCTTTGGGCCTGAATTGGCCATGAAAGGGGGCTTGGGCAGCGCTTTGGTCGCCGTAGGGCCCTGGCAGGTCGGGGCGCTGGTGGTGTGCAATGCCCTGGGAGACGTGGTGGATCCACAAACAGGGGCCATTGTGGCAGGCGCGCGCACCCACCCGCAGTCGCTCAAGCCTTTGAACACCACCCAAGCCTTGCTGAGCGCTCAGCAGCCCCCAAATTTGATGGCAGGCACCCACACCACCATCGGGGTGGTGGCCTGTAACGCGATGTTGGACAAAGCCCAAGCCCAACGCCTGGCGCTGGCCGGTCACGATGGTCTGGCACGAACCATCCGCCCGGTTCACACCCCCATGGATGGCGACACCTTGTTTGGACTGGCCACGGGCACTTGCAGCCAGACGCCTGACTTGATGTTGCTGGGCACCATGGCCGCCGAGGCCGTGGCACAAGCCACGCTCAATGCCGTGCGCAGCGCCAGGGGGTTACGCTTGGGCGAGCGCTGGTGGCCCGCCGCCAGCGACCTGGTGTAGTTGTCATGTGACAACCGACAGGCTCACACGCTCTTCACTTCAAAGCCTTGAAGCGCACACGTTTGGGTTTGGATCCCTCTTCTCCCAAACGCTTTTTCTTGTCGGCTTCGTATTCTTGGTAATTGCCGTCAAAGAACACCCACTGGCTGTCGCCCTCGCAGGCCAAGATGTGGGTGGCGATGCGGTCCAAAAACCAACGGTCGTGGCTGATGACCATGACCGAGCCGGCAAACTCGAGCAAGGCATCTTCGAGTGCACGCAAGGTCTCGACATCCAAATCGTTAGAGGGCTCGTCCAACAGCAGCACGTTGCCGCCCTTGATCAGGGTTTTGGCCAAGTGCAGTCGCCCTCGCTCACCACCTGAGAGCATGCCGACTTTCTTTTGCTGGTCGCCGCCATTGAAGTTAAAGCGTCCGCAATAGGCACGGCTGGGCATTTCAAATTTGCCCACGGTCAAGATGTCCAGCCCACCCGAGACGTCTTCCCACACGGTTTTGTTGTTGGCCAAATCGTCACGCGATTGGTCGACAAAAGCGATTTGCACCGTCTGTCCGATGTCGACTTGGCCTGCATCGGGTTGCTCTTGGCCCACGATCATGCGAAACAAGGTGGACTTGCCGGCGCCATTGGGGCCGATGATGCCCACGATGGCACCAGGTGGCACCCTGAAGCTGAGGTTGTCAATCAGCACGCGCTCGCCAAAGCTTTTGGTCACGCCCTTGAACTCAATGACCTCGTTGCCCAAGCGCTCGGCCACTGGAATGAAGATCTCTTGGGTCTCGTTTCGTTTTTGGTATTCGACGCTGGAGAGTTCTTCAAAGCGGGCGATGCGGGCCTTGCTTTTGGCTTGTCGACCTTTGGGGTTTTGGCGCACCCATTCCAGCTCTTTTCTCAAGGCCTTGGCACGCGCCTCTTCGCCCTTTTGCTCTTGTTGCAAGCGGTCTTGTTTTTGCTCGAGCCAAGTCGAGTAATTGCCCTTCCAGGGAATGCCGTGACCACGGTCAAGCTCTAGGATCCACTCGGCCGCATTGTCCAAAAAGTAGCGGTCGTGTGTGATGGCCACCACGGTGCCTGGGAAGCGTTGCAAGAATTGCTCGAGCCAATCGACCGACTCAGCGTCCAAATGGTTGGTGGG
>CAWUNN010000383.1:0-2361 GCA_963923185.1 uncultured Limnohabitans sp.
AAAACACCCGCCTGGCTTTGTCGGTAGCCGAGCACGCCTTTGTTTTGCAAAGCGGCGAGTTGGTGCTGCAAGGCTCGGCCCAAGAACTGATGCAAGACAGCCGGGTGCGTGAAGCCTATTTGGGCATTTGAACGAAGCTGGCTTCGGCTACAGTGTTTCCATGAGCAACACCCCAACCGAGAACCCGACCGAGACCAACCCCTTGCAAGGGGTGACCGTGGTCGATTTGTCCCGACTGGTGTCGGGCAACCTGATGACGCATGTGCTGGCCGATCTGGGCGCCGATGTGATCAAGGTCGAGTCCCCAGGCAAAGGCGATGACCTCAGGGCCTGGAAGCGCCAAGGCGTCAGCACCTACTGGTTGGCCTACTCGCGCAACAAGCACAGTGTGGCTTTGGATTTGCGACAAGACCAGGACATGGCGCAACTCAAGCAGCTGATCGCCCGGGCCGACATCTTGGTGGAGAACTTCAGACCCAAAACGCTGGAGCGCATGGGCTTGGGCATGGACACCTTGCAACACCTCAACCCCAAGCTGGTGGTGGTGCGCATCTCGGGCTGGGGACAAACCGGCACCATGGCCCATCAAGGTGGCTTCGGTTCGCTGATTGAAGCCATGAGCGGTTTTGCGGCCATGAATGGCCACCCCGATCGCCCACCCGTGCTGCCCCCGTTTGCCATGGCCGATTCGGTGGCAGGCCTGTATGGTTCGACCTTGGCCCTGGCGGCCCTGCACAGGCAACGCAGCGCCGCCACACCACGGGTCCAAGAAATCGACTTGTCGCTGTTTGAGCCCCTGTTCTCGGTATTGGGCCCGCAAGCCGCCGAATACCAACTGACCGGTCAAGTGGTGCCACGCTCGGGCAGTCGCTCGCCCACCCACGCTCCACGCAATGTCTACCGCACCCAAGAGGGGCGCTGGGTGGCTTTGTCAGCTGGCATGGAAGGCACGCTGGCCCGATTGTTTGAAGGCATCGGCTACCCGCAAGGCCTGAGCGACCCCCGGTTTGCCACCCACGAAGCCCGTTTGCGACACATTGACGAATTGGACGAGTTGATTCAACACCACATGGGCCAATTGACGCTGGAGCAAGCGCTTGATTTTTTTGCCAAACGCGACATCACCGCTGGGCCGGTTTGCGACATCGCCGATTTGATGCAACACCCCTACATCACCGAACGCGAGTTGCTGATCCCCACCCAAGATGAGCAAGGGCAAAGCCTGAGCATCCATGCAGCACCCTACCGCATCAATGGCCAGCGGCCCCCCATTCGACGCGCTGCCCCAGGCATCGGCCAAGACAACTCACGTTGGTTGACCCCCAACGCCAAGGATCAAGAACCATGACACCTTTTGACTGGCTGGCTTTTTTGTTTGTGCCGGCCCAACAAGAGCGGCTGCTGGCCAGCGCTTTGAACAAACCCGCCGACGTGGTGATCTTGGACCTGGAGGACGGCACCCACCCCTTGCAAAAGCCCCAAGCGCGGCTGAACCTGCCCGACTTCATCGCCCGCTTGGTGGCAGCAGGCAAAGCGCCAGCCGTTCGCATCAATGGCGACTTGAACACGGCTGTGACCGATTTGCGCAGCGCCGTCATGCCAGGCTTGAGGCTGGTGGTGCTGCCCAAGGTCGAGCACCCGCGCGATGTGCAGCTGCTGTCGCAGTTGGTGGCCGACTTGGAGCAACAAGCGGGGATGACCGTGGGTGGCATTCGATTTTTGTTGCAAATCGAGAGCTGCGTGGCCCTTCCCCGCTTGCACGAGATCGCCCGAGCCGATGCACGCGTCATGGGCATGATGCTGGGCAGCGAAGATTTTTCGCTCGATTGCGGCGGCTTGCCCACGCCAGAGACCTTGTTCACCCCCAGCCTGATGGTGGTGCATGCGGCACGTGCAGCGGGCATCCAGCCCATTGGCTTTGTCGCCTCGATCGCCGAGCTGGGTGATGTCGATCGATTTGCCCAGGTGCTGCAACAGGCTCGCTCGTTGGGATTCAGGGGCGCGGTGGTGGTCCACCCCAAGTTTTTGGATGCCATCCATGCCTGCTTTCGACCCAGTGCCGAGCAAATGGCCCAGGCACAGTCTTTGGTGCAAGCCTTCGAGGCGGCCTGGGCCCAAGGCCAAGGCGCCATCCAGCACGAGGGCCAAATGATCGACAAGCCGATTTACCAAAGGGCCCTGAACTTGTTGCGCGAAGCCGGTGTCCGCTGAAGGACAGCGAATGCAGCCCCCACACCTCCGTGGGGGTGTAAGCCCCACCTTGTAAACCTATACTTGATTTTTGATTTTTTGAAAGGAACTGCCATGACCCGTCCCTACGCCCCCAAAAACCCCGAACTGTTTGAACAAGGTGTCGCCATG
>CAWUNN010000384.1:0-2357 GCA_963923185.1 uncultured Limnohabitans sp.
ACCCGATGGACCTCAAGCGCGGCATCGACAAAGCCGTGGCCGCTTTGATCGAGCAACTCAAAAAGGCTTCTAAGCCCACCACCACCAGCAAAGAAATCGCCCAAGTCGGCTCGATTTCTGCCAACAGCGACCACAGCATCGGTGAAATCATCGCCAATGCCATGGACAAAGTGGGCAAAGAAGGTGTGATCACTGTCGAAGACGGCAAATCGCTGAACAACGAACTCGATGTCGTTGAAGGCATGCAGTTTGACCGTGGCTACCTGTCACCCTACTTCATCAACAACCCCGAAAAACAAGCCGCTTTGTTGGACAACCCATTCGTGCTGCTGTACGACAAAAAAGTCAGCAACATCCGCGATCTGTTGCCCACCCTGGAAGCCGTGGCCAAAGCCGGCCGCCCTTTGTTGATCATTGCCGAAGAAGTCGAGGGCGAAGCCCTGGCCACTTTGGTGGTCAACACCATCCGTGGCATTTTGAAAGTGGTTGCCGTCAAAGCCCCTGGCTTTGGTGACCGTCGCAAAGCCATGCTGGAAGACATCGCCATCCTGACCGGTGGCAAAGTCATCAGCGAAGAAGTCGGCCTGTCGCTCGAAAAAGTGCAACTCACCGACCTGGGCCAAGCCAAGCGCGTCGAAGTGGGCAAAGAAAACACCACCATCATCGACGGTGCCGGTGCAGCTGGCGACATCGAAGCCCGCGTCAAACAAATTCGCGTGCAAATCGAAGAAGCCACCAGCGACTACGACCGTGAGAAACTGCAAGAGCGCGTGGCCAAGTTGGCCGGCGGTGTGGCCGTGATCAAGGTGGGCGCTGCCACCGAAGTCGAAATGAAAGAGAAGAAAGCCCGTGTCGAAGACGCGCTGCACGCCACCCGTGCTGCAGTCGAAGAAGGCATCGTGGCCGGTGGTGGCGTGGCGCTGCTGCGCGCCCGTCAAAGCGCTGGCTCGATCAAAGGCGACAACGCCGATCAAGACGCTGGCATCAAACTGGTGTTGAAAGCCATCGAAGCGCCCCTGCGCGAGATCGTCTACAACGCCGGTGGCGAACCCAGCGTGGTGGTCAATGCCGTGCTCAACGGCAAAGGCAACTACGGCTTCAATGCGGCCAATGACACCTACGGTGACATGATCGAAATGGGCATTTTGGATCCCACCAAAGTGACCCGCACCGCGCTGCAAAACGCAGCCTCTGTGGCCAGCCTGATGCTGACCACCGAGTGCATGGTGGCCGAAGCCCCCAAAGACGAGACCCCGCCCGCCATGCCTGGCGGCGACATGGGCGGCATGGGCGGCATGGGCGGGATGATGTAATCACCCCTCTTTGCTGAACCGCAAAGTCAAACCCCGCCAGCGATGGCGGGGTTTTTTCTTGGGCGGCGCCTGTGTTCAGGCCACCAAGCGCGAATGACGTGGCAAGTGGGCCATTAAAAATTCCATCTGGTCGGCCAAGATGCGGCGGTTGCGCAAAATGAAGTCTTCCCACAGGCTGGGCACATAGGGGGCATACAGCAAGGGCATGCGGGCTTGCTCGGGCGTGCGGTTGGCTTTGCGGGCATTGCAGGCGCGACAAGCGGTGACGACATTCATCCAATGGTCTTGTCCGTTTTGGGCAAATGGCACGATGTGCTCGCGGGTCAACTCGTTTTCGTGAAAGTCATCGCCACAGTAAGCGCAGATGTTGCGGTCGCGGGCAAACAATTTGGCATTGGTCAGACCAGGGCGCAACTCAAAGGGGTTGATGTTGGGCACACCCTTGGTGCCGATGATGCTGTTGACTTCGATGATGGATTGTTGCCCGGTGATGGCGTTGTGTCCGCCATGAAAAACGGCGACTTGTCCCCCGGCCTCCCAGCGCACCTCTTGGGCGGCGTAGTGGATGACCGCTTGCTCCAGCGAAATCCAGGACTGTGGCAGTCCTTGGGCCGACAGCTTCAAGACCTTCAAGGGAAACCTCCGGGTCAATGCAACAGCAGGTGAACTACAGCGACAATATAGCCTGTTTTTGAGGTGTTTTTGTGTCATCCTAGTGTCCATCATGCAAGTCTTTCGAGGATTCCATCATCCCCGCATGGCCGAGGCCTGTGCCCTGACCATTGGCAACTTTGACGGGGTGCACCGTGGACACCAAGCCATGTTGGCCTTGTTGCGCTCAGAGGCCGAACATCGAGGCGTGCCCAGCTGTGTGATGACGTTTGAGCCGCACCCGCGCGATTTTTTTGCTCAAAAGACCGGCAAACCCGAGCTGGCCCCACAGCGCATCGCCACCTTGCGCGACAAATTGAGCGAATTGCAGCGCTGCGGTGTCGATCAATGCGTGATCCTGCCCTTCAATGCGGCCTTTGCCGCTCAGTCGCC
>CAWUNN010000385.1:0-2354 GCA_963923185.1 uncultured Limnohabitans sp.
GCCCCACGGCCACCACTGGGGCTCACAATGTGGTGGTCAAATCGATCGCTCAGCCACAGCGCCTGCTGAGCGCTGGCTTTGCCCAGCCCACCACCAACCTGAATGGGAAATCTGGGTTCACTTTGAACATCAAGACCCAGACAGGCAGCACGCCCATCACCATTGCCGATGGCCAAGACACTCCGCAAGGCATTGTCAATGCCATCAATGCCTCTGGCAGTGGTGTGCAAGCCAGTCTGATCAACACTGGGGCTGCCAATACCCCCTACAGCATCATGCTGGCAGGCCAGACGGGGGCCAGCAACTCATTTTCCGTCCAAGAGCCGCCCACGGTAGACTCCGCCAACAGTGCCATTCAATTCCGCATGGGCCTCTCAGCCGGTCAGTCCGTGACCGTAGCAGGCCTGACACTCACGGCCAGCAGCAGCATGAGCGCGGCACAAGTGGCCAGTGCCTTCAGCAATCTGAGCGATGGCGCAACTGATTCAAATCCGAGTATCACCAATGGCAAGTTCACGGGCAAATTGACAGGCTTCAACACCAGCACGCTTGCAACTGGAAGCACCACCCTGTCCTACACCGCCACCGGGACTTCGACAACTCCTGTCGTTCAATCCAGTGTCGATCTTTTTCAATGGTCAAGCTTGCAAAATGCATCGGACGCCAGTTTGAATGTAGACGGTGTGCCCATCACCTCGGCCAGCAATTCCATTCAAGACGCCATCCCTGGGGTCACCCTGGACCTGATGGCGCCCACCAGCAGCACCACAGGGGCCACGGTCAATTTGGGCCGCGACACGACCAACGTCAAAAGCAACATTCAAGCATTGGTCAGCGCCTACAACGACGTCATCTCTGAATTGGGTGTGGTGTCTGACCCCAAATCCACGGTGCCCACTTACGGCGCGACCTTGGTCGGCAATTCGATCGTGAGCACGGTGACCAGTCAAGTGCGCCAGATGGTGATTGGTAACTCGAACACCCCATCGGGCAGCATGAAGGCGTTGCGTGACATCGGGGTCACCATCGATCAGCATGGTCAATTGCAAATCGACAGCACCAAGTTAGACACCGCCCTGAACAACCATTTCAGCGACGTCGTCACCATGCTGTCCAACAACCAGCAAGACGAGACCCAGTTCAACCCCACCCCAGGTGGCATTGCCGGTGATGCTTACAAAAAGCTCACCGCCACCTTGGACCCGCTGACCGGTCCGTTGACTTCATTGACCAATGACCAAAACAACAAGATCGCCGATTACCAAAAACAGCTGACCACCTTGCAAACCCGTTTGCAAGACATCTTGAAGCGCTACACCGACCAATTCACCGCGATGGACAGCATGGTGGGTCAAATCAAGAGCACACAAGCCGGACTGACCAGCACGTTTGCTGGCATGATGTCCATGTACACCAAAAATTAACCCTTAAATACGCATGCGGCAATGTTTTGCCGTTTTGCCTCAAGTTTTTGCCGCTTGTTCCGATTCACCTGAGACTGAGATTCATTGCCGTCCAAGCAGGCAATGTTTGCCAAATCAGGCCTCAGCTGTAACAAAGGACGAAACATGGCATCTGATATTCCTTCTATTGCCACTGCGGGCGCGGGGATGGCGGCCCTACGCCCAGAGGCAAAAACTCCGCCACCCGCAACCCCATCGGTTCAAGTGCCCGAAGCGCCCAAAGTGCAGCCACTCAAACCAGTGGCCATTCACTACGACCGCGCAGAAATGCAACAAACCATTCAAGAAGCGGTGAACCTGTTGAACCAACAAATCAGTTCTACCAACCGTGGACTGGGGTTCCATTTGGACAACGCCATACAAGGCCCCGTCGTCACGGTGCGCAGCACCGATACCGGTGAAGTCGTGCGGCAAATACCCAACGACACCATCTTGAATGTGGCACACAACATCGATCGCATGAAAGGTCTTCTTTTCAACAAGAAAAGCTGATTTTTCATTCATCCAATCTCAAGTTTTTTCAACATCACCCGATTCATCAACCAGCAAGCGTTTAAATCACTCTTGTCACTTCGCAAACCAGAAGGGAAAAGGAAATGGCTATGATCATCAACACCAACATCAGCGCAATCGCTGCACAAAATTCTTTGCGCACGTCATCGCTGAATCAACAAACCTCCATGGAGCGCTTGTCTTCGGGTTTGCGCATCAACAACGCCAAAGACGATGCTGCTGGTTTGGCCATCAGCTCGCGCATGACGGCCGCCATCAGGGGCATGGATGCAGCTTCGCGCAACGCCAATGACGGCATCTCTGCCACTCAAACCGCAGAGGGTAGCTTGTCCGCCATTCAAGACAGCCTGCAACGCATTCGCGAGTTGGCCGTACAAG
>CAWUNN010000386.1:0-2349 GCA_963923185.1 uncultured Limnohabitans sp.
TACACAGAGTAGATCGTCGGCAGCGTCAGATGTGTATAAGAGACAGGTGCAACAGTTGCAGCAGGCACGCCAAAGCGACCAACTGCTGTGGATCGCTTTGGCCCCCGAGGGGACTCGATCTTACCGCCCCGGTTGGCGCAGTGGCTTTCACCGCTTGGCCTGTCAGGCCCAAGTGCCCTTGGGGGTGGCCACGCTAGACTATGCACGCAAAGAAGTCAGGCTGATGCACTTCATTCGCCTCAGTGGCGATGTGCAGGCAGACCATGACCGCATCCAAGATCTGGTGGGTCAGGTTCGGGGCTTTCATCCCGATCGGGCCAGCCCGATTCAACCTTTGAAGGCCAGCCCCTCGGCCCAGGAGACAAGATGAGCCAGCGCGACGCCAAAACTTACCTGTTGGACTTGCAAGCCCGCATCACGACAGCCATCCACGAGCTCGACGGCAAAGCCTTTGTGGTGGATCGTTGGAAAAAACCAGCCGGTGAGACTTTGCAAGGCGAGGGCATCACTCAAATCTTGGAAGATGGTGCGGTGTTTGAGCGTGCCGGTTGCGGTTTTTCGCACGTGACTGGACCCAGCTTGCCGCCTTCGGCCACCCAGCACCGCCCCGAATTGGCGGGCATGCCCTTTGAGGCCATGGGCGTGTCTTTGGTGTTTCATCCGCGCAACCCCTACGCGCCCACGGTTCACATGAATGTGCGCAACATCCAGGTCCAAGACCGCAGCGGCAAGCCGGTGGCTTGGTACGGCGGCGGTTTGGATCTGACCCCGATCTACGGTTTTGAAGAGGACGCGGTGCATTTTCATCGGGTCTGCAAGGCCGCAGTCGAGCCCTTTGGAGCGCAGCTGTATCCGCGTTTTAAAAAATGGTGCGACGAGTATTTTTATTTGAAGCACCGTCAAGAGCCGCGTGGCATTGGCGGCCTGTTCTTTGATGACTTTGCAGAATTGGGCGCTGAGCAAGACCAGGCCATGTGGATGGCGGTGGGCAATTGCTTGATCGATGCCTACCTGCCGCTGGTTCAAAAGCGCATGGACATGCCCTATGGCGAGCGCGAAATCGATCACCAGCGCTACCGCCGCGGGCGATACGTCGAGTTCAATTTGGTGTGGGATCGGGGCACCCATTTTGGTCTGCAAAGTGGCGGACGCACCGAGTCGATTTTGCTGTCCATGCCACGCCACGCCAGTTGGGCCTATCAGCGCCAACCCGAGCCAGGTTCAGCCGAAGCGCGGCTGTACAGTGACTTTTTGATTGCCAAAGACTGGCTCCAGGATCGGTGATGACGGCGCCGCGCAAGGGTTTGCTGGGCGGTACCTTTGACCCGCCGCATGCAGCCCATGTGGGGTTGGCGCAGTGCGCCATGCAGACCTTGGGGCTGGACGCCGTGTGGGTGATGCCAGCCGGACAACCCTGGCAGCGCGAGCCCGCACCCAGCCCCGCCGTGCATCGCTTGGCCATGTGCCGCTTGGCGTTTGCCGGCATCCCAGGGGTGGTGGTCGATGATCGCGAAGTGCGCCGAGCGGGGCCCACTTACACCATCGAGACGGTGCGCCAACTCAAAGCCGACGAGCCCCTCACGCAGTGGCATCTGATCATCGGAGCGGACCAAGCCAAGCGCCTTCAGACCTGGCACGAATGGCAAGAGTTGCTGTCCATGGTGCATCTGGTGGTCGCTGAGCGCCCCCATCTCGCAGGTCGGTGGCAAAATAGCGACATGCCCCAGGCCATGGCCCTGCCTTTTGAACCGCTGGACTTGAGCTCCACCGCCATCCGTGGTCGTTTGAGCCAAGGCCTTGAGGTCCCCGGCCTGAACCCACAGGTGATCGATTACATCAGGCTTCATCAACTCTACCGCCACTCCCACACATGACAGACACCAACGCCAAGCGAGACATCCAGAAACTTCAACGGGCCATCGTCGATGGCCTAGAGGATGTCAAAGCACAAGACATCGTGGTCTTCAACACCGAGCACATGTCACCCCTGTTTGAGCGCGTCATCATCGCCAGTGGCACTTCGAACCGACAGACCAAAGCGCTGGCCGCCAGCGTGCGCGACCAAATCAAAGAAGCGGGCTTTCCAAAGCCCCGCATCGAGGGGGAAGAAAACGGCGAGTGGATCATCGTCGACTGTGGCCCTGCCGTGGTGCATGTGATGCAACCGGCCATTCGCCAGTATTACCACCTGGAAGAGATTTGGGGCGAGAAGCCGGTTCGCGTCAAACATGGTGCGGACAAAGTGCCCATGCCCAAACCCGTGGTCAAGGCCAAGAAGACCCCCTCTCGATCTCAATCCGTCAAATCCACTTCTGCTGGTTCAGCCAAAAAATCGGCAGCCCCCTCATC
>CAWUNN010000387.1:0-2348 GCA_963923185.1 uncultured Limnohabitans sp.
TTTCAAACTGGATGAATTTGGCGCTGCCCAATGGCTCGACCCGCTTGATCAGCGCCGCCAACGAATAGCCCACCCAAGGGATGACCATGGACCAGCCCTCGACACAGCGCATGCGGTAAATGCGCTCTTGCATGGGGCTGAGTTTGAGCAAGTCGGCCAGATCGATGGGTCCCGGTTTTTTGACCAGGCCTTCAATCTGGATGCTCCAAGGGTGGGTGACCAGGGTGTGGGCATTGCGCGCTGGGTCGGCTTTGTCGGTGCCAAACTCATAGTAGTTGTTGTAGCTGCTGGCATCGGCATAGGGCGTGACCTTGTCCAGCACCATGGCCCCACTGACATCAGAGGGGGCCGCCGGCAGCGCGGCCAGTTTGCGGGGTCTCTCGGTGGCCCAAGCCGAGCGTTGGGCCCAAGCGGCCAGTGTCAGCCCCGCAGCCCCCGTGGCCAGCTGAGCCAACAGTTGGCGGCGCTGCCCATGGACAGACTGGGGCGTGATCTGTGAAGACTGCAGGTGTTCAAACCCATTGGCATGTGTGCGGATCAGCATGATGGACTCATTATGGATGCTTTTGGATGATCCATCAGGCCACAAAAAACCCGCCACCAGGGCGGGTTGTTGCCTCAAGTCGGTGCCGTGATCAGCGCAGACCCGCGATGTAGTCAGAGACGGCCGCGATCTCGCGGTCGTTCAATTTGGCCGCCACTTGCGTCATTTGCAAGTTGTTGTTGCGCACACCGCCGCGGAAACCCGAGAGTTGGGCCGACACATAGGCCGCATGCTGGCCACTCAGTCGGGGGTATTGCGCTGGGATACCGGCACCATTGGGGCTGTGACAACCCGCGCAAGCAGCGATCTGACGGTCGGGGACGCCACCGCGATAGATGCGCTCACCCAACGAGACGGTGTCTTTGTCCTTGGCAAAGCCAGGCTTGGCTTTTTGGGCAGACAACCAGGCGGCCACGTTTTTCATGTCGTCGTCGCTCAGGGCGGCGGCCATGCCACTCATGACGGCATTGGCGCGCTTGCCAGACTTGAACTCGGTGAGTTGTTTGGCCAGGTATTGGGGATGTTGACCGGCCAGCTTGGGGTACTCGGGCGAGCCCGAGTTGCCATCGGCACCATGACAGGCGGCGCACATGGCGCTGTACTTGGCTTCACCGGCGGCCGGGTCGACCTTGGCTTTGGCGTCGGTGTGGGCTTCGGCGGCCCAAGCAGAAGTGCTGAGGCACAGCACAGACAAAACGAGAGAGGCGAGCGTCTTCATGAATGTGGACGGGTTGGTGTTCTTCAACCTCTGATTCTACAATGGTTGCACATCCCCCCTGCCTGTACCAGGCCCAATTGCCACCTCATGTCCTCACCCTCAGCCACTCTCCATCCCGACCAGGAAGGCGATCGCGCCAAATTGGCTTTGGGCTGGATGCACACCGCCCGCTTCTTGACCACCGCCGCCCAGTTGCACCATTTGCCCGCCCACGAGCACCCTGAGATCGCCTTTGTGGGCCGATCGAATGCGGGCAAATCGACCTGCATCAACACCTTGACCCAGCAAAAGCGACTGGCCTTTGCCTCTAAAACGCCAGGCCGCACGCAACACATCAATTTGTTTGCTTTGGGACGAAGTGGCCAAACCGATGCGGTGCTGGCCGACTTGCCAGGTTATGGCTACGCCGCCGTGCCCAAGCAAGACAAGATTCGCTGGCAGCAGGTGATGGCCCAATACCTGGTGTCGCGAGCCAATTTGCGCGGCGTGGTCTTGTTGTGCGATCCGCGCCACGGCTTGACCGAGTTGGACGAAGTGCTGCTTGAAGTGATTCGCCCCAGGGTCGAAGAAGGCCTGAAGTTTTTGGTGTTGTTGACCAAATCTGACAAATTGACCCGCAGCGACGGTGCCAAAGCCCTCTCGATTGCCAAGCTGCAAGCCGGTGGCGGGCAGGCCATGCTGTTCTCAGCCCTGAAAAAACAGGGGGTGGACCAGGTGGCCCAAATGCTGTGGGGTTGGACCCATGATTGAGACCCTGCGCCATCGCTTGCCCCATGGCATTGAGTTGTCGTGCCGCGTGTCTGGCCCCGTGGGTGGCCCGGTGTTGTTGTTTTTGCATGGCTTTCCTGAGGCGGCCTTTGCCTGGGATGAGCTGCTGACGCACTTTTCGCAGCCCCAGCATGGCGGCTACCGCTGTGTCGCACCCAACCTGCGAGGCTTTGCGGATTCAAGCCGTCCCCCAGAGGTCAGCGATTACCGAGCCAAGCATTTGGTCCAAGACATCGCATCACTGATCCAGATCGAGGCGGGTGCATCCGCGCTGGCCGCCCTGGTGGCCCATGACTGGGGTGGCGCGGTGGCCTGGAA
>CAWUNN010000388.1:0-2343 GCA_963923185.1 uncultured Limnohabitans sp.
AGCCCCCACAGTTCATTTGCGCTCAACTTGGGAAATTGCAGGCCATAGCGCCACATCAACATGACCAAAGCGCACACGGGCAACAACAAGTAACGGGCCACCAAAAAACCACTGGGTGACATCTCGTGGAAAACGATTTTCTGAACCGAAAAATTAGATCCCCAAATCAAGATCAACAACATGGCCACCCACAGGGCTTTGCGTTGTTCTGAGGTTTGTGTGGCGGTGGTCATGGTTGCGGGTTCAAATCACGGCAAAGTGGTGCGTGCCATCGCGTTGGAGTTGCTCGACCAAGCCAAACTCCCAATCCAAATAAGCTTGCATCGCAGCGTGCGCGTTGGATGTCCCCTCGTAAGGCCTGCGATAGCGGTCAATGCGTTGCGCCAAAAGGCCTTCGACGCCCGTCTGTAAAACCTGACCCGACTGCCTCCACCCCTGATTGCCCTGCGACAAGACGTGCACACTGGCTGAAACCTGCAGTTGCTGCAGCACTGCTTCTAAATCGGCTTGGGCGTAAGAGCTGGCCACGCCATCGGCGCATGTCAATACACATCGACTGGGCGCTTGGGCTCTCATCTTCAACGCCAGTTGTACATCGGCCAGCAAGGTCGAGCGCAACAGCCCCAAAGCGCCAGGGATATGTCCTTTGATGAACTGAGCGGCCGTGCTCAGATCGATCACCCAGGCTGAGTTGGATGGCAACCACTGGGTCAATTGCTCGACCGACACCCAGGCAGCAACTGGGTCAGGACGCTCGCGGCGTTCAGAGCCGGTCTCGGTCAAATCGGCTGGGGTCAGGCCGTCAAGCACAGCGACTTCCCATCCCATTTGAGCCAACCAAGAGGCGCTCATGTCAGCCCTCACGCCCAGTGGGTCGATCAGCACAAAACGGGCACCCCGCACCGCCGCCGTGTGATCGGTCTCTTGCACCAACTGCCCCCCTTGAGTCGACAAGCTGCCTGGCCAATGGCCTTGCTCGTACTCGTGAGGCATGCGCACATCGCAGACATAGGTGGTGCGATGGGGATCGCTCTGCCATGCCGCCAGTTGCGTGCGATCGATGCGCTGTACGCCCGCCTGGTCTGCCACGGCTCGAGCAGCCACTTGGGCTTGCTTGAGCTGCTGAGCATCGTGGGGTTTGAATCGCCGATCCGAGCCGGTCTCTAGCTTTTGTCCCGCCAAGGTCCAGCCAATCGTGCCATTGCGCAAAGCCGACACGGGGTTAGGAATGCCCGCATTGACCAGCGACTGCGTGCCAATGATCGATCGGGTGCGACCCGCACAATTGACCACGATGCGGGTCTTGGGGTTGGGGGCCATGGCACGCGCGCTCAGCACCAGCTCGGCGCCAGGCACGCTGACCCCGGTGGGGATGTTCATGGTTTGGTACTCGTCCAAACGCCTGGCATCGAGCACCACCATGTCGGTGCCGGCATCGATCAAAGCTTGCACCTCTTGAGCCGACAAAGAGGGGGTGTGGCGAATCGACTCGACCCACTCGCCAAAGGCCTTGCTGGGCGTGTTGACGTCTTGAAAATACTCGCCACCGGCTTGCCTCCACCCTGACAATCCGTCCTTCAACAAAGACACCTGTGTGTAACCCAGTCCTTGCAGACGCATGACAGCGCGCTGCGCCAGGCCCTCACCATCGTCGTACACCACGACTGGCGTGTGGCGTCGAGGAATGCGGGTGTAGGCATCGGCCTCCAACCGAGACCACGGCAAGTTCACCGCATACAAAGGGTGACACTGGGCATATGGGTCCTCTTCCCGCACATCCAGCAAGGCCATTTCGCGCCTGTTGCGCAATGCACTCAACACCTCTTGTGCGGGGGTTACCGCCATGCCAGGAGGTGCTTGCCAATGAAATGGTGCATTCGAGTAGCCCGAGATGAATGCTTTCTCTGTGCCATCTGGCGCAAACACACTGCGTCGCACCTGGCCGATGTCGGCGCCGTAGACATGGATGCTGATCGAAGGCCGATCGCTCAGGCCATTCCAAACCTGATGCACATCGCCAATGGAGGGTGAGACGGCTTCGACCTGGCCTGGCTGCAAGATCAAGCTGGGGCCATGGGCCACATAATGCCCCTGTTCATCTTGAACATGCGCTTGGCAGCCCTCTTGTCCGCGCAACATGCCCACCAAACCCCACACCGTGTGGTTGTGAATCGGGGTCAACTGACCAGGCCCCCACACAAAACTGACCACCGAAAACCGCTCTTGCGGATCCAGATACATCAGATGCTGTTGATAACGCTGCGGGTCAGGTTGGGCATGCTCGGGTTGCAGCCAGTCGTCATGCGACACCAAGGCTTGCAACAACGCTCGACCCTCATGCAA
>CAWUNN010000389.1:0-2334 GCA_963923185.1 uncultured Limnohabitans sp.
TGAGCCGGCATCAATTTGAATGACACGCCGTTGAACACCGGGTCAAACGTGGGGGCACTGACCATGGGATTTTTGAAAGATGGCAAAAATTTAGAAACCGGATCGGTCAACTGAACCTTACCGTCTTCCACCAACATCATCAGTCCGGTCGAGACCAAGGGCTTGGTCATCGAGTAAATCCTGAAAATGGCGTCCGTGGACATGGGCTGACCGGTGGCATTGTTCAAGCTGCCCACCGTTGTGGAATAGACCAATTTGCCTTTGCGCGCGACCATGACCACCGCGCCGGGTAACTTTTTGTCGTTGACCTCTTGTTGCAGGGCTGCTCCGATCTTGTTCAGCCGTGCGCTGGACATGCCCACCGACTCGGGTTTGGCCTCGGGCAAGGCCTGTGCGGCCACGCCACAGGCCACGGCCCATGCCAAGGCTGTGACGACGAATGGTTTGTGCGAAAGAAGTCGAGCGTGCTGCAACATGTGTGTCTCCATTTGAGTGATGCCGAAAATTAGCACAAACCAGGGCACTTGCAAATCGATCGAGATCCTGACGGTGACAACCCCCATGGGCCACGGTCTCAGATGCGTCTGAAATTCAGGGTAAACCATGAAGACTCAACGTGCTGGCATCGGGCAGTCTCATGGCTTTGACCCATGACACGATGAGCCAGGAGATTGAAATGAATGCCTCAGAACAACAAATGCGACGCGATTTGGCTGCCTGCTACCGATTGGTGGCATTGCATGGGTGGGACGATCTGATCTTTACCCACATCTCGGCGCGCGTGCCCGATGAGCCAGGCCACTTTTTGATCAACCCCTATGGCATGTTGTTTGAAGAAATCACCGCTTCGAGCTTGGTCAAAATCAATTTGCAAGGCCAAGTGGTGGGTCAAAGCCCTTTTCCAGTCAATCCGGCTGGTTTCACCATCCACTCGGCCATTCACGAAGTGCGTCACGATGCGGTTTGTGTGATGCATTTGCACACCATCGACGGCACCGCGGTATCGAGCGACCCAAAAGGTTTGTTGCCACTGAACCAAACGGCTCAGTTGTTGTGCAATCACTTGGCCTACCACGACTACGAAGGCGTCGCACTGGACCACGCAGAACGCCCCAGACTGCAAAAAGACCTGGGCACCCAAGACATGATGCTGCTGCGCAACCATGGCACCTTGACCGTGGGTCGCAGTTGTGCCGATGCTTATTTAAAGATGTACATGCTCGAGCGGGCTTGCTCGATGCAAGCCAGAACCCTGTCCATGATCCCAGCCGACCAAGCCTATCCAACCGAAGCTGGCGTGATCGCCAAAAACTCCAGTCTGATGGATGGCCAAGGCTCCACCGAATTGGCAGAAAAGCTGGTCTGGCCGGCCATGATGCGCAAGCTGCAACGCACCTGTCCAGATTTTGCCAACTGAAATTAACCTGCCCCTGATTCTGACACCCTGGGTGGGGCAACGTTCCCTCTACCGCCATGAACCTGACCCAAAGCGCCAGCCAGATGCTGGCCCAATTGAAGAGCCGGCAAATCAGTTGCACCGAGTTGCTGGAACTGCACATTGAGCGCATCGAACAAAAAGATCCCCAGATCAATGCGGTGGTGGTACGCACCTTTGAGCAAGCGCGAATGCGCGCCAAGGCCGCCGACCAAGCCCTGCAACGCGGCGAATCTTGGGGACCCTTGCATGGTCTGCCCATGACCGTCAAAGAGTCATTTGATCTGCCCGGCACGCCCACCACCTGGGGCTTTGAAGAACATCGACAAAACATCGCCACCCAGCCGGCACTGGCCGTGCAGCGCCTGATCGATGCGGGCGCCATCATCATGGGCAAGACCAATGTGCCTGTGGCGCTGAGCGATTGGCAGTCTTTCAATCCGGTCTATGGCACCACCTGCAATCCCTGGGATTTAAAGCGCTCACCAGGGGGGTCTTCAGGAGGGGCCGCCGCCGCATTGGCCGCAGGCATGTCGGCCTTGGAGTTGGGCAGTGACATCGGCGCCTCGATTCGAAACCCCGCTCATTACTGTGGTGTCTATGGCCACAAGCCCACTTGGGGGGTGGTGCCCAAACAGGGCCATCAACTGCCTGGGGTGCGCTGCATCGACAGCACCGACATCGCCGTGGCCGGCCCCATGGCCCGCAGCGCCCAAGACCTGCAGTTGGCTCTGAAGATCTTGACCACGCCATTGCATCACTTCGGCCCGCTGGGTTGGATGCCCGCCCAATGGCGAGCACAACCTCAGGCCCTGACCCAATGCCGGGTGGCCATCATGGACGATGATGAACAAGCCCCCGTGGATCTGAGCATCCAAAACCGGCTGCATGCATTGGCA
>CAWUNN010000390.1:0-2330 GCA_963923185.1 uncultured Limnohabitans sp.
GAGCCGATATGTTGGCACAGGTCGATTTGGTCATCTTGGGCCATGTGCACGAGGACCACGTGGCGGCGCTGGACTTGGCGCCACACGCCGCGGTCATGGCCCACGAACTGGATGTGGCTGCGATTCAATCTTGGGAAGGCCTGAGCGAGCATTACGGTTACGCCAAGCAAACCCTGGGTGGCGTGCACGAGATGGTTGTGCATGATTTTCATTACACGCCACGACCTGATGCCCTGCCCTATCGGGACCAGCAAAGTTGGGACCTTGGGGGTGGGGTTCGCATCAGGGCCCACCATTTGCCTGGACACACCTCAGGCCATTGCGCCTTGGTGGTCGAGAACGAAGGCTTGGCCTTCATTGGCGACATCGACCTGAGTGGCTTTGGGCCTTACTATGGCGACGCCACCTCGAGCCTGAGCGCCTTTCGCCAAACCTTGCGCGATGTGGCCGATTTGGACGCTCGCATTTGGGTCACTTCGCACCACAGGGCTGTGATCACCGATCGATCACAGTTTTTGCAAGACCTGAGCCGCTTTGCCAGTCGCATCGAAGAACGCACAGAACGCTTGTTGCAACGCCTGAGCCATGGACCTCGCAGTGTGCTTGAACTGGCCTCAGAGGGTTTTTTGTATCCACCGGGGCACAGCGCACCTTGGACGGCCAGCGCCGAGCAACGCACCTTGCAACAACACCTGGATGAATTGTTGGCACTAAGCCAGGTGCAACTGCACGACGGTCGCTACGCCTTGGCTTGATGATTGGGCCGGGTATCCCCGGGTTGGCCAGCGATACCATTCAGTATGATGGGGCCATGAGCAGAACCGGTTTTTACACCCACACCGACTGTCGACGGCATGACATGGGGCACGGTCACCCCGAATGCCCACAACGCTTGTCGGCGATTCAAGATCGGCTGCTGAGCACAGGGGTGGACCATGGCTTGCTTGAAATCGAAGCTCCGTTGGCCGACGAAGAAGATGTCTTGCTGGCCCATGACCCCCGATTGGTCGATGCGGTCAACGAACTGAACCGAAGAATCCAAGACGAAGCCGCACAAGGTGGTCGAGCGTTGGCTCACATCGACCCTGACACCGCCATGAACGAGCACAGTTGGAATGCAGCCATGCGCAGCGTCGGGGCGGCCATCGCTGCCACCGATGCGGTGCTCAAGGGTGAATTGGACAATGCCTTTTGTGCCGTTCGTCCACCCGGACACCACGCGACGCGCTCGCGCTCGATGGGGTTTTGTATTTTCAACAGCCTGGCCATCGCAGTGATGCACGCGCTTGAGCGCCATGGCTTGCAACGTGTGGCGGTGATCGATTTCGATGTGCACCACGGCAATGGCACCGAAGACATCTTGGCGGGTGACCCTCGGGTGCTGATGTGCAGCACCTTTCAACACCCTTTTTACCCTTATTGCGGCACCGAAGATGTGGCCCCCAACATGGTCAATGTGCCGGTGCCGGCCTACACAACGGGCACAGAGATCAGAAAACTGATGGCCACCCATTGGTTCCCACGCCTAGAGTCCCATCGACCCGAGTTGATCTTCATCAGCGCCGGTTTTGATGCGCATCGCGAAGACGATTTGGGTCAATTGGGCATGACCGAATCGGACTATCGATGGATCACAGAACAACTGATGGACGTGGCCCATCGGCACTGTCAAGGACGCATGGTGTCGTGTTTGGAAGGTGGCTACAACCTCAGCGCTTTGGGTCGCAGTGTCGAGGCCCACTTGCGTGCCTTGGCTGGACTGTGAAATCACCTGACCATGATTGAACTCCATCACGTCATCTTGCACTTGGGCACCCAAGAGGCCTGGCTTGAAGCTTTGGGCCTGCTGGTGCTGCTGGTGTTGGCCTATGCCCTGACCCGTGGGCTGGGCCAACGCGCCACCGAGCATTCGGTCTTGTTTGGTCGAACCCCCATGTCGGGGTTGATGTTTCCTTTGCTGGCGCTGGCAGGCGCTTATGCCTGTGAAGTGGCCTGGGCCAGCCGCCACAGTGACGTATCGGTGTTCAAGTTTGCCATTCCTGTGTTGATGTCGCTGGTCATCATCCGTCTGATGGCTCGGGTGCTGGGTGCGGTCTTTCCCAAATCGAAATGGGCCGTGCAGGTGGAGCACACCGTGTCATGGCTGGCATGGATGTGCGCGGCATTGTGGATTTTGGGCTTTTTGCCATGGATCTTGCACGAGCTGGAACTGATTCAACTCTCTTTTGGCAAAACCAAAGTCGATCTGCGCACGCTGATCGAAGGTGTGTTGTCGTCATTGATGGTGCTGGTTCTGACATTGTGGGCTTCGGCCACGATCGAGAACAAAG
>CAWUNN010000391.1:0-2322 GCA_963923185.1 uncultured Limnohabitans sp.
TTGGCGGCTCACAAGGCATGGTGCTGGCCGCCAGCCATGTCGACGAAAAAGCCCAACCTGGCATTTTTGTGTTGCAACCCTGGCCTGGCGCCCAACCGGGCATGCGCATTCATTGATGCAATGCCCGCAATAACCCGTGATTTGGCAGGTGAGAGCCACACTGATAGGATGAACACATGTTGAAGAAGGTACAGACGCCCATGAGTGATGATGTGAACCAAGGGACCCCGGTCTCGGTGAAGATCCGCGAGCGTCTGCTGCAAGCTCGCAAGCGCTTTCACTCCAATGACAACATCGCCGACTTTGTCCAACCGGGCGAACTCGAAGCCCTGCTCGATGAAGTCGAACACAAGATGCGAGGCGTCTTGGACAGCTTGGTGATCGACACCGAGCACGACCACAACACCGCCGACACTGCACGCCGAGTCGCCAAAATGTATGTGCAAGAGGTCTTCAAAGGCCGCTATGTGCACGCCCCCAGCATCACCGAGTTTCCCAACGCCGAACACCTCAACGAGTTGATGATCGTCGGACCCATCACGGTTCGCAGCGCCTGCAGCCACCACTTTTGTCCCGTGATCGGCAAGATCTGGATTGGCGTGCTGCCCAACGAGCACACCAACGTGATCGGCCTGTCCAAGTACGCGCGACTGGCCGAGTGGGTGATGGGGCGTCCCCAAATCCAAGAAGAAGCCGTGGTGCAACTGGCCGACCTGATCCAAGAAAAAACCCAACCCGATGGCTTGGCCCTGGTGATGGAGGCCAGCCATTACTGCATGGCCTGGCGGGGCGTCAAAGACATGGGCAGCAAGATGATCAACTCGGTCATGCGCGGCGCGTTCTTGAAAGACCCGAATTTGCGCCGCGAATTCTTGTCGCTGATCCCCCACAAGGACTGACCATGCTGGTGCGTTTGCTCTATGTGTCCCGTGCGGTGGACCCCAATTCAGCGCAAGCCATCGATGCGATTTTGGCTTCGGCGCGCAACCACAATCTGTCTCAAGGCATCACGGGCATCTTGTGCTACGGCGGTGGCATCTTTTTGCAAGCCATCGAAGGCGGTCGCAACGCCGTCAATGCCTTGTACAACCAAATCTCCGCCGACCCGCGCCACCAAGATGTGGTGTTGTTGCACTACGAAGAAATTTCACAACGCCATTTCAGCGGCTGGACCATGGGCCAAGTGAACCTGGCCAAACTCAACACGTCCATTGTGCTGAAGTACTCCGAGCGCCCCGAGCTAGACCCTTATGCGGTGTCTGGCAAAGTGTCATTGGCCCTGCTTGAAGAGTTGATGGCCACCGCCTCGATCATCGGTCGCGGCTGAACATTCAATGGCCACAGGATGGCCCATCGGCCCAACCCCTGACGCATGAAACCCAGCACGCCCATGGTGCTGGGTTGCGATTTCTCCAGCAGTCCCAGCCGCAGCAAACCCATTGTCATCGCCTTGGGCCAATGCACGGCCAGCACCGTGCGCCTGAGCAACTTGCTGACCTTCCCCACCCTGGACGCTTGGGCCCAATGGCTGCAACAACCCGCCGACTGGGTGGGTGGCTTTGATCTGCCCTTTGGCCTGCCGCGCGAGTTGATCACTGCCTTGGGCTGGCCCACCGATTGGGCTGCCTGCATGGACCATTACGCCAGCTTGAGCCGAGTGCAGATCAGAGCACAATTCAAAGCCTTTTGCGACGCCAGACCCGTGGGCCAAAAAATGGCGCACCGTCAAACCGACCTGCCCGCAGGGTCCAGCCCATCGATGAAATGGGTCAACCCGCCTGTGGCCTACATGCTGCACGCGGGCGTGCCCCGCCTGAGGACAGCCCACATCCAACTGCCAGGGCTTTGCCAGGGTGATCCACGCCGCGTGGGCCTAGAGGCCTACCCAGGCCTGTTGGCCAGAGAACTGATCGGCAACCGGTCGTACAAAAGCGATGACAAAGCCAAACAAACTCCACAGCGCTGGGTGGCCCGATCGGACCTGCTGCAAAAACTGGAACTGGGCCAAACCAGGCTGGGCCTGCGCTTGCAACTGCGCAATGCCGACCGCGAAAAACTGCTGAGCGACGGCAAAGCCGATGCCCTGGACGCGGTGCTGTGCATGGTGCAAGCGGCTTGGGCACTGGAGCAGCATCAAAGCGGCCACCCCTGCTACGGTTTGCCCGCGTTGGACCCGCTAGAAGGCTGGATCATCACCGCCCCATAAATTGGGGTCAGACCCCAATTTAGCCAAAAAACAACATTTAATTGGGGTCTGACCCCAATTCATGGGTTTGGGCGCAGACGGGGCAGTCGGGCGCGCGTTGAAAGCGCATTTCGCTC
>CAWUNN010000392.1:0-2321 GCA_963923185.1 uncultured Limnohabitans sp.
GGCCATTTCAGTGGGCCTGGTCATTTTGGTGGTGGGTTTGTTTTTGCGACGACTGCGCTCGGCCTTGATCCCCAGTGTGTCGGTGCCCGTATCACTGGCGGGCTCTTTCGGGGTCATGTATTTGTTGGGTTACAGCCTGAATAACTTGTCTTTGATGGCATTGACCATTGCCACTGGCTTTGTGGTCGATGACGCCATTGTGGTGCTGGAGAACATCACGCGCCGACTTGAAAAAGGCGATACACCCGCTCAAGCGGCTCTTCGTGGCGCACGTGAAATTGCGGTTACTGTGGTGGTGATCAGCCTGTCATTGATCGCCGCTTTCATTCCCATCTTGGTCATGGGAGGCATTTTGGGACGATTGTTCCAAGAGTTTGCCCTGGTGCTCAGCGCGGCCATTTTGATTTCAATGGCCGTCTCGTTGACCACCACCCCCATGATGTGTGCCGCCTTGCTCAAGCCGATGGTCCAAGTCAAGGCCCATCGGCGTTCGATTTGGGGGCGCATTTATGCCCGTTCTTTGGCCTGGAGCTTGCGACATCAACCGGTTTTATGGCTGATTTTATTGGCCGTGGTAGCCCTGAACATCAACTTGTATCAGATCATTCCCAAGGGATTTTTCCCGCAACAAGACACAGGTCGCATCTTTGGCGCCATTCGGGCCGATCAGACCACTTCATTTCAAAGCATGCAAAAGCGTCTGGATCACTTCATGGATGTGGTGCGCGCTGACCCTGCGGTGCAAGATGTCACGGGATACACAGGCGGCTTTCAACGCAACTCGGCTTGGATGTCCATCAGCCTCAAGCCCAGAGCCGAGCGGGACGTCAGCGCCGACAAAGTGGTGGCTCGACTGCGTCCCCAACTCAGCCGCGAGCCGGGTGCACGCTTGTTCATGGTGCCCGCCCAAGATCTGCGCTTTGGGGCACGCACCACCGATTCCCAATTTGAGTACACGGTCAAGGCCGATGACTTGGAAGACCTCAAGGCCTGGAGCCCGCGCATCCGTGCCGCGTTGATGAAATTGTCCGAAATCGATGACGTCAGTACCGAATTTGAAGACCGAGGCTTGCAGACCTCGTTGGTGATCGACCGCGAGGCCATCACCCGCTTAGGCTTGTCCATGCGTGACATCAGCACGACTTTGCAAAATGCCTATGGTCAACGCCAGGTGGGCGTGATCTACAACCCCTTGAACCAATATCGGGTGGTGCTTGAGATTGCACCCAAATACCTGCAAGACGATGTGGCTTTGCGGCGCATGCAATTCATCAACAATCAGGGGCAAGCTGTACCCTTGTCCTCTTTTGCCCGGCTTGAATTGACCAACACCGCCTTGGGTGTAGGGCACGATGGTGGTGTGCCCTCAGACACCTTCAGTTTCAATTTGGCACCTGGGGTGTCCCTTTCTGAGGCCACGGTTGCGATCAAGCGCACTTTGGACGATTTGCGATTGCCCATCACGGTGCGTGGCAGTTTCTCTGGCTCCGCCAATGCTTTCCAAAAATCGCTGGACAACCAACCTTGGTTGATTTTGGCGGCTTTGTTGACGCTTTATTTGCTTTTGGGCATGCTGTACGAAAACCTGTTGCACCCACTGACCATTTTGTCGACTCTGCCATCGGCGGGGGTGGGGGCCTTGTTGGCGCTCTTGCTGACTGGTACAGAATTCAACTTGATCGCTTTGATTGGCGTGATTTTGTTGATTGGCATTGTCAAGAAAAATGCCATCTTGATGATTGACTTGGCTTTGCAACATCAACGCGGTGGGGTGGGTGCAGCCCAAGCCATCATGCGTGCGGCCATGCGCCGATCGCGCCCCATTTTCATGACCACCTTGGCCGCCATGTTGGGCGCGCTGCCATTGGCGCTGGGGCGTGCCGAAGGGGCCGAATTGCGTTTGCCTCTGGGCCTCTCGGTGCTGGGTGGCTTGCTCATCAGTCAATTGTTGACGCTGTACACCACGCCGGTGGTTTTTGTGGCTGTGGATCGTTTGCGCCAACGCTGGAGCCGATATCATGAAGCCTGAAATGAAACCGTTCCCCCCCGTTCGATGGGCAGGTCTGTGCATGCTGGTCTTGTCGGCTTGCAGTCAAGTTCCGACTTTGCCCGATGCTCAATTGCCACAGCCGGCCCGTTTTCGCCAAACTCCGCAAGACCGAACCGCCACCCCCACGGCCGATGCCCCCACACACAGCAAAGACCCGCTGGATTGGTGGAGTGCGTTGGGGGATCCGGTGTTGAGTGATTTGCAATTGAGGTTGTTGCAAGGCAGTCCCTCTTTGCAATTGTTGGCGGCTCAGACCCGTCAAGCTCAGGCG
>CAWUNN010000393.1:0-2320 GCA_963923185.1 uncultured Limnohabitans sp.
CCGCTGGATTGTTTGACCTGCAGCGCCAACGGCAACTGCGAGCTGCAAACCCAAGCCGGCGTGGTGGGGTTGCGCCATGTGCGCTATGGCACGGGGGCTGCGGCGGGTGAACACCATTGCGATTTGCCCAAAGACGAATCCAACCCCTATTTCAGCTACGACCCCAGCAAGTGCATCGTGTGCAACCGCTGTGTGCGCGCCTGCGAAGAAACCCAAGGCACCTTTGCCCTGACCATCTCAGGGCGTGGTTTCGACAGCCGAGTCTCTGCGGGCCAAGACCAGCCCTTCATGGACAGCGAGTGCGTGTCCTGTGGCGCCTGTGTCCAGGCTTGCCCCACCGCCACTTTGCAAGAAAAATCCATCATCGAGTGGGGCCAACCCGAGCACAGCGTCATCACCACCTGCGCCTACTGCGGAGTGGGCTGTGGCTTCAAGGCCGAGATGAAAGGCAACACCGTGGTGCGCATGGTGCCTTGGAAAGACGGCAAAGCCAACGAAGGTCACTCTTGCGTCAAAGGCCGTTTTGCCTGGGGCTATGCCACCCATGCCGATCGCATCACCCGGCCCATGGTGCGCGATCGCATCACCGACCCTTGGCGCGAAGTCAGCTGGGACGAGGCCATTGGTTTTGCTGCTGACAAATTCAAAGGCATTCAGGCCCAATACGGCACCGATTCGGTGGGCGGCATCACCTCCAGTCGTTGCACCAACGAAGAGGTCTATGTGGTACAAAAACTGGTGCGCGCTGGATTCGGCACCAACAACGTCGACACTTGCGCACGCGTGTGTCATTCACCCACGGGCTATGGCATGGGTGAGACCTTGGGCACCTCGGCCGGCACCCAAACCTTCAAGTCGGTCGAAAAAGCCGACGTCATCATCGTCATGGGGGCCAACCCCACCGATGCCCATCCGGTGTTTGCCTCGCGCCTGAAAAAGCGCGTGCGCCAAGGCGCCCAACTGATTGTGATTGATCCGCGTCGCATCGACTTGGTCGATTCACCCCACATCAAGGCCGCGCATCACTTGGCTCTGAAGCCCGGCACCAACGTGGCCATCATGACCGCCATGGCCCATGTGGTGGTCACCGAAGGCTTGGTGCATGAAGCCTTTGTGCAAGAGCGTTGCGACCTGAAAAGCTTCAACGCATGGCGCGAGTTCGTGGCCAAACCGGAAAATTCCCCCGAGGCCTTCGAGGCCGAGACGGGCGTGCCCGCCCAACAGGTGCGAGCGGCCGCCAGGCTGTTTGCCCAAGGACCGCAGTCGGCCATTTATTACGGCTTGGGGGTGACCGAGCACGCCCAGGGCTCGACCACCGTGATCGCCATTTGCAATTTGGCCATGGCTTGCGGCATGTTTGGTCGCGAGGGTGTGGGCGTCAACCCCTTGCGCGGCCAAAACAACGTGCAAGGCAGTTGCGACATGGGCAGCTTCCCGCACGAGTTGCCCGGCTATCGGCACATCAGCAACGACGAGGTGCGTGCCTCGTTCGACCAGGCCTGGGGCGTCACCTTGAAGCCCGAGCCGGGCTTGCGCATCCCCAACATGTTCGATGCGGCGCTCGCGGGCACCTTCAAAGGCCTGTACTGTGTGGGCGAAGACATTGTGCAATCGGACCCCAACACCCAGCATGTGGCTGCGGCGTTGCAGGCCATGGCGTGCGTGGTGGTGCAAGACATCTTTTTGAATGAGACCGCCAAGTACGCCCATGTGTTCTTGCCCGGCAGCAGTTTCCTAGAAAAGGATGGCACCTTCACCAACGCCGAGCGGCGCATCTCGCGCGTGCGCCAAGTCATGCCGCCCCTGTCGGGCTTGGGCGATTGGGAGGTCACGGCCAAGCTCTCGTCGGCGCTGGGATACCCCATGCACTACGCCCACCCCGAGCAGATCATGCAAGAGATCGCTGAACTCACACCCACCTTCCGTGGTGTGAGCTACGACAAAATCGATCGCTTGGGCAGCGTCCAATGGCCTTGCAACGAAAACACCGAAGAGGCCGGCACAGCCTTGGTTCACGCCCAAGGCTTTGTGCGCGGCAAGGGTCGATTCTTCAACACCCAGTATGTGCCCAGCGACGAGAAGGTCACGCCCAAATTCCCCTTGTTGCTGACCACCGGCCGCATCTTGAGCCAGTACAACGTGGGCGCACAAACGCGGCGCACAGCCAACAACCAATGGCACGATGAAGATCGCCTGGAGATCCACCCCCACGACGCCCAAGAACGTGGCATTGGACACATGGACTGGGTGGGGATTGAGAGCCGAGCCGGTCGCACTGTGTTGCGCGCCGAGATCAGCGAGCGCATGCAACCGGGTGTGG
>CAWUNN010000394.1:0-2320 GCA_963923185.1 uncultured Limnohabitans sp.
TGAAAAAATAAACCATGAAGGCATTGCGCATTTTGGCTGGTCCGGTGGCAATTCAGCACATCCGCCAGCACGGATTGCAAGCCCAAGACATTGGCGTGATTCCTGGCGCAGCAGGCGGCCCCAAAGGCTTGATTCTGGGTCCGCTGGATCGGCACTTGTTTGGCACCTGGTTGCCTCAGTCCAAGCAACCCGTGCACCTGGTGGGGGCATCAATTGGGGCATGGCGATTGGCCAGTGCCTGCTTGAACGACCCCGTGCAAGCCTTGCAGCAACTGGAGCATGACTACATTCACCAAGATTACAAAATTCCGCCAAGGCAAAAGCGCCCATCGGCCGAGCAAGTCAGCCGCGAGTTTGGTGCAGCCTTGAACGCCTTTTATGGTGGCCGAGTGCATGAAATTTTGAATCACCCCCGATTTCGCTTGCATGTGATGACCTCGCACGGTAGGCATGTGTTGGCCCAAGATGGACCTTGGCGCACAGCGCTTGGGTACGCCATGGCCTATGGAGCCAATGCCATCCAACGACGTTGGCTGGGCCTTTTTTTAGAACGGGTGGTTTTTTCATCCCAGCCAGAGTGGGGCTTGCCATTCGATGCGCGTGACTTTCGCACGCACCAAATCGCATTGACGGCAGACAATTTCATGCAAGCTGTGCAAGCCAGTTGTTCGATTCCGTTTGTTTTGCAAGCCGTGCGTGACATTCCCCAAGCACCCGCAGGCGCCTACTGGGATGGTGGCATCACCGACTACCACTTGCACTTGGACTATCGGGCGGCACCAGGCTTGGTGCTGTACCCGCATTTTCAGCCACATGTGGTGCCGGGTTGGTTGGACAAGGCCTTGAAATGGCGACATCCAGCCACTGATTTTTTAAATCGCATGGTGTTGTTGTGCCCCAAGCCCGAATGGGTGGCTCGTTTGCCCCAAGGCAAATTGCCCGATCGAACCGACTTTGTCACCCATGCCCACGATGTGGCGAAACGCATCCAAGTCTGGCAACAAGCCGTTGCTCAAGCCCAGCAATTGGCCGACGAATGGCAGGCCTGGTTGCAGCAACCCGATTTATATGACGTCGAGCCATTGCCATGAGCACACATCACCACCCCAGCATGGCCTTGCATCCAGCCACGAGACAACTGCTGGATCGCATCCACCGAGCAGGTCATCCACCCATGCAGGCCATGACGGTGGCCATGGCGCGGGCGTTTTATGAGGCGGGTGCTCCCTTGCTGGATGTGCCACCCCCACAGATCAAGCGGACCGAGTCTGTGCGCCTCAAGCTCAGCGATGGGCTTGAATTGCCTGCCCGTCTGTATGCCGATCAAACGCAAGCAGGGCTGCCAGTGCTGGTGTATTTTCATGGCGGTGGTTTCACCATAGGCAGTCCAGCCACGCACGATGTGCTGTGTCGTCATTTGGCGCGTTTGGCCCATTGCGCGGTCGTGTCTGTCGATTACAGATTGGCACCCGAGCATCGGTTTCCAACGGCGGTCCACGATGCGTGGGGCGCCTTGTTGGCGGTCAGAGAAATGGCCACCACGCTGGGACTGGACCCCCAACGCATGGCGGTGGGGGGGGACAGTGCCGGTGGCACTTTGGCCGCAGTGTGTGCCTTGATGGCCCGCGATGCTCAAGTGCCTTTGCTGCTGCAATTGCTGATCTACCCGGGCACCATTGCGCATCAAGACAGCCCCTCGCACCATCGATTTGCCAAAGGATTCATGTTGGACCGCGAGACCATTTCTTGGTTCTTCGATCACTACATTGACCCGGCCGACCGAGACGATTGGCGTTTTGCTCCCATGAATGCCCCCGATCATTCTGGGCTGGCCCCGGCTTGGATAGGGCTGGCCGAATGCGACCCACTGATCGACGAAGGGGTGGCATACGCCGACACCCTGCGAATGGCAGGCGTGACAGTGGATTTAGAAATTTATCGGGGTGTCGTGCATGGCTTTGTCAACATGGGGCGCAGTGTGCCCCAAGCATTGCAAGCGCATGCCGATGCGGCCAAAGCCCTGCGTCAAGCATTTGGCACATGAGCATGTGCCGCTTCAATCCAGCTTCATCTCTTTGATGATGGGTCGGAATTGATCCATCTGGCGCTTCAAGATTTCTTCTTGAGCGGCCCCGTTTGAACCCACTGCTTCGGCCCCCATTTCGGCCAAGCGTTTGGCCACATCGGGGTGTTTGACGGCTGCAGCCGATTCGCGTTGCAAACGATCGATGATGTCTTTGGGCGTTTTGGCCGCAACAAACAAACCGTTCCAACCCTCCATCTCTAAACCCGCAAACCCCAATTCGCGCACCGTGGACAC
>CAWUNN010000395.1:0-2311 GCA_963923185.1 uncultured Limnohabitans sp.
AGATAGGAGTCCGTCTCGTGGGCTCGGAGATGTGTATAAGAGACAGGTCTGAAACCTTGGCCGTCTTTGGGGCCCAAGGCCTGGCGAACGGCTTGGCAAGCCGAAGGCTGTCAGCGCATTTTGGCTTTGATGGCCCCGGCCTTGCTGGGTGTGGGCGTGGCCCAATTGTCGTTGCTGATCAACACGCAGATCGCTTCACACATGACGCCTGGTAGCGTCAGTTGGCTGAGCTATGCCGATCGATTGATGGAGTTTCCAACCGCCATGTTGGGCGTGGCCTTGGGTGTGGTGTTGATGCCGCAATTGGCAGCAGCCAAAGCCAGTGGCGATGCCACTCGCTACAGCGCCATGCTGGACTGGGGCTTGCGTTGGGTGGTGCTGTTGGCCTGGCCTTGTGCGGTGGGCCTGTTGTGCAGCGCCACCCCATTGGTGGCCAGCCTCTACCATTACGGCGCTTTCACGGCCCACGACGTGTCGCAGACCACCTGGGCCTTGATGGGATACGGCGTGGGATTGCTGGGTTTGGTGGCCATCAAGGTGCTGGCCCCTGGTTTTTATGCCAGCCAAGACATCAAAACCCCAGTCAAAGTGGCCATGGGCGTGCTGGTGCTGACGCAATTGCTCAACTTCGCTTTGGTGCCTTGGTTGGGACATGCCGGTTTGGCCATGTCCATCGGCTTAGGGGCTCTGGTGAATGCATGGTGGTTGTGGCGGGGCCTGCGGCATAGGGGGCATTACCAACCCACCCGTGGTTGGATCCGTTTTTTGGGCCAAATTTCATGGGCCAGCGCAGGATTGGCGGCCTGGTTGTATGCCTGTGCGCAGCACATCGATTGGCTGGCTTTGCAAAATCAACCCTGGATGCGTCTGGGTTGTTTAGGGGCCATGTTGTTGGTATCCGTGCTGATTTATTTTGGGGTCTTGCACATGGTGGGTTTGAAATGGCGTGCACTGATGCGATTTTGAAGGCATGATGAGGTCATGAGCTACCGTTTTGAGATGCCCACCGCTTTGGATTATTTCCGCTCTTTGGTGTCGGGCGTTGGCACATTCCCGCTTTTAGAGGCCGCCGCCAGCTTGGCGCAAGACGAATACCCTGATGTCGATGTGTCTCAAGTTCTGGCTCAGGTTGATCGCATTCAGGCGCGCTTGCTGCGCCGAGTCGACGAGGGGGACGACGAGTTAAAGCGCTTGCAAGTTCTCAATGCATGCTTTTTTGAAGAACTTGGATTTGCTGGCAATGTCAATGATTATTACGACCCTGACAACAGCTTCATTCACATGGTGTTGCGCTCCCGGCGTGGCATTCCGATCAGCCTGGCCGTGGTTTGGTTGGAGTTGGCTCAAAGCCTGGGTTTAGAAGCCGAGGGCGTGAATTTTCCGGGGCATTTTTTGGTCAAAGTGCATTTGAGTGCACCCAGACAGGGCCAAGTGGTGATGGATCCATTCACGGGTGAGTCTTTGGGGCGAGAAGAATTGTTGGAACGCATCCAAAGCATGGCCACCCCAGTTCACCACGATCGGCATCGCGACCCTGACGAACTGTTGCTTGCTCATTTGGCGGGCGCTAAAGGGCGTGACATCATTTGGCGCATGCTGCGCAATTTGGAAGAAATCTATCGATCTCAGGGCGACAGCCGCAGATTGGCGGCCATTCGTTCACGCATCGAGGTGATGCGCGAAACCGCAGAACTCGATTGAAAACCTGGGCCTAAGCAATCAAACCAATTGCACGGGTGCGCCTTGGGGGCGAGTCACCACGGTGCCGATGACGTGGACTTGTTCGCCAAGTTCACCCAAGGTTTGCGCCACAGCCTGGGCTTGCTGTGCCGGCACCACCAGCACCATGCCGATGCCGTTGTTGAAGGTGCGGTTCATCTCGATGTCGTCGATGCCGGCCTCTTGTTGCAACCAGCTAAACAGTTCGCTGCGTGGCCAACTGGCTTGGCGCAAATCCACACCCAAGCCCTCGGGCAATACGCGCGGGATGTTCTCCAGCAAACCACCGCCCGTGATGTGGGCCAAGGCCTTGATGCCCGTGTCAGCGCCTGCTGGGTACTGCTTCAAGGCGGCCAGCACAGGCTTGACATACAAGCGGGTGGGGGCCATCACCGCTTGCTTGAAGGGCATCCCATCCAAATCTGAGGGCAAACGAGCGCCAGCACGTTCGATCACTTTGCGAACCAGCGAAAAACCGTTGGAGTGCACACCGTTGGACGACAAGCCCAGCACCGCATCGCCCGCCCGCACATGGCGGCCGTCCAAAATGGCTGATTTTTCAACCACGCCGACTGCAAATCCGGCCAAATCG
>CAWUNN010000396.1:0-2303 GCA_963923185.1 uncultured Limnohabitans sp.
GCAGGCTTTGTACCCCAACCACCCCTATGGACGCCACACCACCGAGCAAAGCCTGAAGGCCATTCAAGCCAGCGATCTGCACCGGTTTCACAAGCAATACCTGTGGGCTTGCCGCGCCAAAATCAGCATGGTGGGGGATTTGACCCCGACACAGGCCTTGGGTTTGGCACAACAGCTGTTGGCGCATTTGAACCCCAGTCCGACATGCCAGCCCCTGCCTGAAGTGGCGGACGCAGCACCGCTTGGCGCTGAGCAAAACATTCGCCTGAAGTTTCAGTCCGCGCAGGCCCAAGTATTGATGGGGCAACCTGCACTCAAGCGCACCGACCCCCATTACTTTGCGCTGTTTGTGGGCAATCACATTTTGGGAGGTGGGGGGTTTGTGTCTCGGTTGACGAATCAGGTGCGTGAGCAACGGGGTTTGAGCTACAGTGTTTACAGCTATTTCTCACCCGCCATGAATGGGGGGCCTTTCATTGCAGGCCTGCAAACCCGGCCCGATCAAGCCGAGCAGGCATTGAAGCTCACGCAAGACGTGATCCGCGAGTTTGTCAAGCAAGGGCCCACTGTCCAAGAGCTCAAGGCCGCTCAAGACAACCTGATTGGGGGTTTTGCCTTGCGGCTGGACAGCAACAAAAAGCTGTTGGACAACCTGGCCAACTTGGCTTGGTACGACTTGCCGTTGGACTACTTGGACCAGTGGACCCAAAAAGTGGCTGCGGTCACGGTCGCTGACATCGTGCAGGCCTTTCAGCGTCATCTGCAACCTGATCGCATGGTGCATTTGATTTTGGGGCCCCAGTGAAAGCAATGGCCTGTGGGTGAAGTTCGCATCATTGGGGGTCAGTGGCGACGCTCTAAACTGAGCGTGCCCGACAAGCCGGGCTTGCGGCCCACACCTGATCGCGTGCGCGAGACTTTGTTCAACTGGTTGGGTCAAGACCTCAAGGGATGGCAAGTGTTCGATGCATTTGCGGGTTCGGGTGCCTTGGGTTTCGAGGCCGCCTCGCGCGGAGCGGCCATGGTGCTGATGACCGATTTGGACCCGCATTTGGTGAGGTCGCTCCAAGCAACCGCGTCTCGGCTGGGCGCTGCCAACGTCCAGGTGCAACGGGGCGATGGGGTGGCGGCGTTGCGTGCACAAGCCCCGCAATCGTTGGATCTGATTTTTTTGGATCCTCCTTTTGCCAGTGATTGTTTTGAGCCTGCTCTGCAAGCGGCCAAGCTGGGCGTGCGACCCAACGGTTGGGTTTACCTTGAAAGCCCGCGTGCTTACAGCGAAGTGGACTGTGCGCACGCGGGTTATCGCCTGCACCGCCAGCTCAAAGCCGGTCAGGTCTGGGCCCATTTGCTGGCCTTGTGCCATGACCATGGTTCATAATCGGTGAACTGATTCACAGGACCCCTACATGAGTTCATCGGTCATTGCTGTCTATCCTGGCACATTCGATCCCATCACACTGGGACACGAAGATGTGGTGCGCCGTGCCGCCCGCTTGTTTGGCACGGTGGTGGTCGGGGTGGCCATTGCCCACCACAAAAAAACCATGTTCAGCCTGGATGAGCGCATGGCCATGGTGCAAGAGGCTTTGGCCGACTGCCCCAACGTCCAAGTGGCCTCGTTCCAGGGCTTGGTGCGCGATTTTGCACGCGCCCAGGGCGCCACGGTGATGGTGCGCGGCGTGCGATCGATGACCGATTTTGATTACGAGTTTCAGTTGGCAGGCATGAACCGCCACTTGGCCCCTGAGGTTGAAACCGTGTTTCTCAACGCACTGGACATCCATCAATGCGTCTCCAGCACCTTGGTGCGTGAGATCACGGTGCTGGGCGGTGAGTCCCAGCGTTTTGTCTCACCTGCGGTGTGGCGTCGGCTGCAAACCCATCGCCCGCAGCCCAAGTGACTGAATTTTTGTTGATTCGCCATGGTGAAACCGATTGGAACCGAGACTTGCGGTTTCAGGGGCAAATCGATGTGTCTTTGAACGAGTTGGGCCATTTGCAGGCCGCTCGTTTGGCGCAGCACCTGTTGCAAACGGGTTGGGCACAGGCCGACCAATTGCACAGCAGCGACTTGCAGCGCGCCATGCAAACCGCAACGCCCATGCGCACCAGCGCCCTTGAGTTGCAGCCCCAATCTGGCTTGCGCGAGCAGGGTTTTGGCATCTTTGAGGGCAAAAGCGTGTCCGAGTTGCAGCAAGACATGCCCGAGTTGTGGCACCAGTGGCGTCGCTTTGAGGCCGACTTCGAGTTGCCTGGTGGTGAGAGCACGCAACGCTTTCATGCGCGTGTCATGGCTCATT
>CAWUNN010000397.1:0-2300 GCA_963923185.1 uncultured Limnohabitans sp.
CACCAACACCCCTTGCCAAGCCGCGACTTCAAAACCTGGCATGCTCTCGGCCAAGGTGGGGACATCGGGCAAGACCTCAGAGCGTTTCAGACTGGCCACCCCCAAGGCGCGCAGGCGAGCGTCGCGCACATAGGGCAAGACCGTGTTCATGGTGTCGATCATGAATTGGGTCTGCCCTGCCACCAAATCCAGTAAACCGGGTGCGCTGCCCTTGTAGGGCACATGTTGGGTGCTCAACCCCAAGTGGGCTGCGAACATGGCGCTGGCCAAATGGGTGATGGTGCCGCTGCCAGAAGAACTGTAATTCATGCTGCCGGGCTTGCTGCGTGCCAAAGCGATGAAATCGGCGGTGGTTTTGACTGGCAACTGCAAGTTGACCACCAACACCAACGGCACGCTGGCCGTCATCACCACCGGTGCAAAGTCTTTCAAGGTGTCGTAATTGACTTTGCCATACAGGGCTGGGCCAATCACCACCGCCGAGGTGTTGTAAAAAATGGTGTACCCATCTGGGGCGGCCTTGGCGACCATTTCTGCGGCAATGTTGCCACCGGCCCCAGGCTTGTTGTCCACCACCACCGTTTGACCCAATTGTTGGCCCAGTTGCAGAGCAATCACCCGTGCCACCAGATCGGTGGGCCCACCGGGTGGAAAACCCAACACCATGCGAATCGGTTTGACGGGCCACTGTTGGGCTTGGACAGGCCATGTGCAGGCCATGAGCCATGCCAGCGCCCAGGCCGCCCACTTCAAGCCCAACTTCACATGGGGTCTGCAGCAGGCATGCATGGTCTCAGGCATCAAAGCGATCAAGCACGTGGCCTGGCCCATGCTCCAGGGGCATGGCTTGGCGGCCGTCATGCACTTGGACGCCATTGACCCAAACGCCATGCACGCCGCTGGCCTGTCGAATCATGCGCTGTGCACCCGTGGGTAAATCAAAGCGCGGCAAGGGCTTAGAGATCCCCACCGTTTGCGGATCGATCAACAGCATGTCTGCAGGCGCGCCCACCACCAGACGCCCACGACCAGGAATGCGAAAACGCTCAGCAGGTTGGCTGGTCAGGCGCCGAATGCCCTCGGCCCAACTGAAGTGAGCAGTGTCGCGCACCCAATGGGCCAAAAAGTGCAAGCCAAATCCAGCATCGCACATGTAGCTGAGGTGGGCGCCTGCATCGGACAAAGTGACCACACTGGCGGGGTGCTTGAGCAGTGGGGCCACCCCTTCATCGTGGTTTTGAAAGAACTTGCCGACAAAGTGGGTTTGCAAGTTCTCTTGCAAGGCCAAATCAAAAAAAGCATCCAACGGATCTTGACCACGCAGTTGGGCCAAATCGGTGATGCGCATGCCCTCTAGCGAGGCGTTCGAGTCTGTGGCTGTTTGGCCCACTTCGATGTGCGACCAATTGCCCAAAAATAAAATCCCTGCTTTGGGTTCTTTCAAATTGGCGCGAAATGCGCGTCTGAAATCGGGGTTGCCATAAATCGCAGGCAGCTCTTGGGGTGTTGCGGCCTTGACCGCATCAAAGGCCGAATGGCTCAATAGCACATAAGGGTCTAGCAGGGTGAAGTCAAATGACAAGGGCTGGCAACTGGTCAAGATGTACAGCTCGTGACCGCGCGCCAGTGCTTGAGCGGCGCGCTCGTAGTACGACAGGCCCAGTTTGGGGTTGGCTTCGTTGTACATGCTCAGCACGGTCGAGATGTAGGCCGGTCGGCCGGTGGAGGCGGCGATCGATTCCATGATGTCGGGGGTGGCGCGCGATCCGGTGGCCATCATGAAAACCCCTCGACCCACTTGTCCCAACACCCCGGTCAAAGCGCGCAGCTCGGTCTCGGTGGCAATGGTCGATGGCATGGGTCTTCCGCCGTAGCCGCTGTGGTTGGGTGAGAAAGAGGACGCAAAGCCAATCGCACCCGCTGCCATCGCTTCATGCACCTGGGCCTGCATGGCCTGCAGTTGTTGATCACTGGGTTCGGCTCGCTCAGAGGCCTCTTCACCCATGACCGCTGTGCGAATCACCGAGTGACCTGCAAACACGGCGGTGTTCAGGTGCGGCTTGATCCGACGCAGTTGGTCCATGTATTGGCCAAAGGTTTCAAATTCCCAGTTCACGCCATGCAGCAGGGCTTGCAAATCCATGCCTTCGACCACCGACAGATTTTTCAGCATGGTCTCGCGCAGATGAGCTGGGCAGGGTGCGATGCCAAACCCACAGTTGCCCAACACCGCCGTGGTCACGCCCAAGGCAGGCGATGGCGACAGACCCGCATCCCATGTGACTTGGGCATCAAAGTGG
>CAWUNN010000398.1:0-2299 GCA_963923185.1 uncultured Limnohabitans sp.
TGGCAAGGCTTGTCGTACCCAACCCAGTACGGTGGGCAAGGTTTGCCCATGTCGTTGAATTTGATCAAAAGCGAAATCATGGGCACGGCCAATTGGGCGTTCAACATGTACCCAGGCCTGAGCATTGGCTGCATCAACACCATCTTGCAATATGGCGATCAGGCCACGCGTCAGCAGTATCTGCCCAAGCTGATCTCAGGCCAGTGGACGGGCACCATGTGTTTGACCGAGCCCCAATGTGGCTCTGATTTGGCCCAGGTCAAAACCCGTGCCCAGGTGAGCGTCGATGGTCAATACGTCTTGAGTGGAACCAAAATTTTCATCTCAAGCGGTGAACACGATCTGACCGAGAACATCGTGCACATCGTTTTGGCCCGTTTGCCCGACGCGCCCTCGGGCACCCGTGGCATATCGCTGTTCATCGTGCCCAAATTCAAGGTCTTGGCCGATGGCAGCCTGGGTGCGCGCAATGCCGTGCACTGCGGATCGATCGAGCACAAGATGGGCATTGCCGCCAGCGCCACAGCGGTGCTGAACTTTGATGGGGCACAAGCCACCTTGATTGGCGAGCCCAACAAAGGATTAGAGGCCATGTTCACCTTCATGAACACGGCCCGCATCGGCACAGCTATTCAAGGCGTGGCCCATGCCGAGCGATCGTTTCAAGGGGCGTTGGGGTACGCGCTCGAGCGACGTTCGATGCGCGCCTTGTCGGGCAAGAAAGAGCCCGATCAGGTGGCCGACGCCATCATCTGGCACCCTGATGTCCGGCGCATGTTGCTGACCCAAAAAGCCATCGCCGAGGGCGGGCGTGCCATGATTTATGGGGCTGCCCAATGGGCCGACCGGATGTACGCGGCAGCCTGGGCCGGTGACCACGCCAAATACCAACTTTGCGAAAGCGAGTTGGGCTTTTACACGCCGATTCTGAAAGGCTTTTTGACCGAATTGGGTCTAGAGGCCGCGAATCTGGGCATGCAGGTGTATGGCGGTCATGGCTACATTGCCGAGCATGGCATGGAGCAAATCGCGCGTGACGCTCGCATCGCCACTTTGTACGAGGGCACCACTGGCATCCAAGCCCTGGATTTGTTGGGGCGCAAAGTCATGTTGCACTCGCGTGGTCGCTGTGTGCGCGATTTCACGGCCCGCATGTTCAATTGGGCCAGACCCCGTTTGATGTCGGGCGGCTCGCCAGGGCGTTGGGCCCGCACCTTGGCCAAGCACGCGTTGAAATGGAATGTGCTGACGATGCGCTTGATGTGGCAAGCCAAGAACGACCCTGAGCAAGTCGGCGCGGCTTCTTGCGATTACCTGATGTACTCGGGTTATGTGATGATGGCATACCACTGGGCCCTGATGGCCGAGCGGGCGCAAGCGCAGTTGGATGCCTCATCGGGGGCTCAATCGGTGGATTTTTACCAAGCCAAAATCCAGACCGCTCGGTTTTACTTTGAGCGCATGTTGCCGCGCGCCGATGCCCACGCCCGCATGGCCCTGAGCCCTGCCCGACATCTGCTGCAAATGCCGGCCCACGCCATGTCGGGTCAAAGCTGAAGTGCGGTGCGCACCCATGTCTGCGTCTTTCAAAGGCAACAAAAGCCAATTGCCCAGCAAGATCTGCGTCGTTTGCCAACGGCCCATGACGTGGCGCAAAGCCTGGGCCAAAAATTGGGAACAAGTGAAGTATTGCTCACAGGCCTGCCGCAAAGCCGCGCCTGCATCCAAGCTCAAGGACTGATTCAGCCCCCATGCCCCGCCCGGTTCATTTCACGTGGGCAGCGGTGGGGGCCTGGACCTCGACCATGATCTCGTTGCGCCTGAACATGGGCAGTGTCCAAGGCGGGTCATAGCGCGACAACTGAGGCGTGCCCAAGGCTTTGAGCGAGTGCTGCTGCAGCCATTGCAGCGTCTCATCGGTTTTGCTTTGCACCCGGGCCATGGTGTTGAACCCGCTGTAGCGAAGCACCACCATGTGCTGGCCAGGTATTTCTCTGATGCGAACGGCCGAGTTGTTGGGCTTGGGCAAGGTCGCCAAGGTGTAAGCGCTGGGCATCACGAAGTGCACACGCCACTTTTGAGCTTGCTGAACTTGGGTGTCGGGTGACTGCGGCTCGATGGTGACCGGGGCGGTCATGGCGATCTTGGCCGACTGTGGCTCGACCGTCACGGGGGCGGTCATGGCGATCTTGGCCGATTGATCGGTGCCTGGGGCTTGGTTGTTGCCAAAGATGAAGTCTGCGATGCGCCTGAACCCTGCATTAGAGGCTTGATCCATGTCGCCCTCGACCTCGGTTTC
>CAWUNN010000399.1:0-2287 GCA_963923185.1 uncultured Limnohabitans sp.
ATAGGAGTCCGTCTCGTGGGCTCGGAGATGTGTATAAGAGACAGCATCAAAACCAGGTTGGCGTGAGAAATAAAATTTCGATATATCGAAATCAAATCCATAACATCGAAAACTATACCAAATCTTGACGCTCGATTGGAGTCACTTGAGCAACAAATTTGAAAAATAATTGGATCAAACTTTTCAGATGCTCATCAGACTCATGCAGATCCGTTGTCTGTGGATCAGGCAAGCCCAAAAACAAGCCTCAAGACCAATTCCAATGGCTGGGTCGTGCGCCTGCAACGGGAGACCGAAAGGTGATCAATTCAGTTGAATCTAAGCTGCCCATGTAAGCAGTACGCAAATCGGGTCCACCAAAGGCCAAACTGGTGATGTTTTTCAGGCATTTTCCGCGTGCCTGAGCCATCATGGGGCGAGTCAATTCACGGCTTTGAAAAGCCTGCTCTAAGCGTTGTACGCAATCCGGTTCCGAGTCATCGATGATGGTTTGTCGCTGGCCTTCTGGTGTGACCCGATAAACCCGGTTACTGCCTACACAAACGACCCAAATGCCTCCCCATGCATCCATGGCCAGGCCGTCGGGAAAATCACCTGCTTCAAAGGTGGCAATGGTTTGTCTTTGTGACAACGAGCCATCGGACTTCAAAGCAAAACGTGTCAAACATCGCCCAAATGTTTCATTCACATACAACCATTTTCCGTCTTGACTGAAGCGCAATTCGTTGGTGTACCTCAGCTGATTGGCAACGCATCGGATGCCCTTTTCATCTTGTAACAAGATGAAGCCGGTGGCCTCATCCACGGGGTAATGGTCATCGGTTTTGGTCGCGCTGATACACATCCAATGGCGGCCTTGATCATCGGTGGTCACATAGTTCACGCGTGGCAGAGTTTGATTTTCAAATTCAAGGCACCAAGGCTTGATTTGTCCAGTGGGATCCAAGTGCCAAACCCCGCCGTCTGTGCCCAGATTCGCTACCAAAAAACTGCCATCGGGCTGCAAAGCAATGCCATTGGGGATCAAACTCGAACGCCCTAGCAGCGATTGTTCACCTTGGGCAGAGATGCACATCACTCCCCCTCGATGATCCGACGTGTAAATCGCGCCATCAGGGGTGATCAGCACGCATTCGGGTCGTTGCAGATCTTTGGCATATCGACCAAATTCAGACGGATTCAAAGGTTTGAACATGGCATCGAGCTCAGAGTTGTTGTTGGCTTGGTGCATGATTACGCATCAATCCATCGTCAGTTGAATGCGCTGGGCAACTTCACGCCAGCGTGCCACATCACGACGCATCAGTTGTGCCATGTCTTGGGGTGAGAGGTAGGCGGGGGTCACGCCGGTTTGCCTCAACTTGGATTGAATCTCTGGCTCGGCCAACACTTTGCGCAAGTCCTGATTGATCTTTTTGATCACGTGGTCCGGTGTTTTTTCTGGAGCCAACAACCCGTACCAGATGTCTGCATCAAAATCGAGTTTGATGGCTTCTTTGATGGTCGGTACATCAGGCATTGATTCTTGTCGTTGTGTGGTCGTGACAGCCAATGCCCGCAATCTGCCGCTTTTGATGAATGCCTCAAATGCAGATTGAGCTCCAAACGCCAGTTGCACCTCGTCGGTGAGCAAGGCAGTGACCGATGGGGCTGAACCTTTGTAGGGAATGTGGGTGATGTTCAAGCCCAAATCGTGTGTGAATTGCTCGACCACCAAATGAGGCGCGGTACCGGTGCCAGCGGATCCGTAATTGAGTTTTCCATTTTGATTTTTGACGTGGCTCACCAGCTCAGCGAGCGACTTGATGGGGCTCTTTTCATTGACCACCACGACCATGGGTGAAACAGCGAAGCGCCCCACAGGTGCAAAATCTTTCAACAAGTCCCAATTGAGTTGTCGATACACACTGGTGTTGATGGTGTAAGAATTGACACACACCAACAAGGTATACCCATCGGGTGGTGCCTTGGCTACGATTTCAGCACCAATGTTTCCCGCTGCCCCAGGCTTGTTGTCAACTACGATCTGTTGCCCCCACAGTTGTGACAAACGATGGGCGATGATGCGAGCTGAATTGTCTGAACCGCCGGGTGCAAAACCCACGACCAAACGGACTGGTCGATTGGGATATTGGGCATGCGCCGTCCAGCTCGCCATCAGCAATGCGATCAGCAACACGACATCAAGAGCACGCAAGCGGGATGAAACAAGCCAAAAGAGACGAGACGAACGCATCAACATCATTCAAGCATGATTTTCAGGAATACGAAAAAAATTACCAAAGAC
>CAWUNN010000400.1:0-2274 GCA_963923185.1 uncultured Limnohabitans sp.
TTTGCAGCTCACTGAATTGTGAATTTTTAGAAAGGGAAAAAGTGAAAAATTTATTTGTCCAGGCTGCGCGTGCGATCATTAAAAGCGTGATCATAGGAGGTGCCATTTTGATTTCTTCCGCACATGCACAAACCAACGAAGACTCACAACTGATTGTGAAGCACTTCCAAGGCTATTACGATGCCTATTCCAAAGACTCAAAACTTGCAGCCACTTACTATGGCGAGCCTGTTCTATTGGTGTCCAAGACCTCTGTCAAGGTGATGGCAACCAGGACAGAGGTAGAAGATTACCTCAGCAAAGGATTGGCCGGCCTCAAGCCTCTTGGTTATGCTTATTCAGGTTTGGGTGAGTACCACATCAAATATCTTAACGACAGCACCGCCTTGTTCAATGTCGTGGCCATGCGTTACAAAGCCGATGGCACAGAGCAAATGAGGGCCGGCTTCACTTATCTGGTGCGCAAAGAGGGCGCGGGCTGGAAAATTCATGCCAACATGGCCACGGACGAAGACAAACTGATCAAATAGGCGATCGCCTGGTGCTCTGGTGTCAGCCCTACTTCAGCGATCTCCCAGAAGGCTTTTGTCGACTCAGGGTAATTACCGCAGGCACCGACCAGTCCAAGTCATAAGATGATCAATCCTGTTTTTTTGAAGGGAGCAATCATGAAAAAATCATTTCAATGCGCGTTGTCTGCGTTGAGCTTGGTGGCGATCGGCTTGGCTCAGACAGCCTTGGCGCAAACCAAGCCAGCGTATCTGGTGTCTGAATTGGAAATGAAAGATGCCACCGCCTATCTCAATGACTACTCACCCAAGATCAGGGCTGTGTATGCCCAATATGGCGCCACTTTCATTGTGGGGACAGGTCAAGTTCAGTCCGTGGACCAAACGGGTGCTGCACCCCAGCGCATGGTGATTGCCAAATTTGAAAGCATGGAAAAGGCGCAAGCTTATTTGAAATCTTCAGAGCGTGCCGCATTGATTCCATTGCGCGACAAGACGGCCAACATCAAATCGTATTTGGTGGAAGGCAACTGATCCACAGCCAGGCCGTCCAAGCCGCCAGCGCCCATACCGCCAAGACAACCGCCAGTCCTGTCAAACTGCGCGGTTTGCGCTGGTCTTTAAGAAACCAAGCTTGGGACTGCGCTCTGCTGTCCACAAGCACCTGTTGCGGAATCATTCTCAGCAACAACCAGACCCCAATTGGCACCAGAATCAAATCATCTAGGTAGCCCAGGACGGGTATGAAGTCTGGAATCAGATCGATGGGGCTCAGTGCGTAGGCTGTGACGATGGCAGCGAAAAGGCGGACATGCCACGGAGTCTGTGGGTGTTTGATCGCAAACCACAGCGTCATCACATCACGCTTTAAGGCCTGAGCCCATGCCTTGAGTCGATTCATGGATCCAAAGCACCCATTGTGGAGTTTCTAATTTTTCTAGTGCCCGATTCACATGGGTTTGACCCAAGCAATCGCCACACCACGGGGAATGGGGGCCAAGCTGACGCGACCGCCTTGGATGGGGGTGGTGAAAAATTTGGACGATCCATAGCCGATGACTCCACCTGCCAAGACATCGCCAAAATGGTGGCTCTTGGATTGAACCCTGGCCAACCCAGTCAAACCTGCCAAACCATACATGGCAGGCGCCAAAGATCCATATGAATCGCCATACCGCTGGTCGACAAAAGCCGCTGCCGAAAAAGCCAGTGTGGTGTGTGCCGATGGAAAACTTTTATTGTCGGACTTGTCGGGGCGTTGTTCACGAACTGAATTTTTTAAGATTTCAGCCGCGCCGACCGAAGTGACCGTGGAATAGATCAGTTGTTTAGCGCCATCGGTATCGGAATTGAGCAGGGTCAAGCCACCAGCCAGCATGGCCAAAGAAGCGGTAGACAGGTCAGATGCTTTGTTCCAATTGCTGGCAGTGTCAGCCCATGCGAGATGAACTGTGGACAAAGCCAAAAATAAAAGCTTGGTGAACAGCAAGCGCTTCATGGTATCGATGAAATGAATGATTCAATTCATCATAGCACTGCCAAGCGTATGGGGTCCACCTGCAGTGTGAATGGGCCCAAAGGTCCCAAGCCGTCAGTTTGAGCGTGGGCGCGACCCCTGACAAAAAACCACCATTCCTTCTAGAATGAATTGATTCACTTTTGCCAGACCATTTGATCGGAGTCCACACATGCTCAAGTTTTTTTACAACGCAGCCCCCAACCCCATGAAGGTCGCCCTGTTGCTGGAAGAGTTGGGTTTGGCCTA
>CAWUNN010000401.1:0-2274 GCA_963923185.1 uncultured Limnohabitans sp.
TGGCCGCCATGCTTGAAAAGCCTGGCTCTGAGCGGGTGACCACTGCTGCCTTGGCGGCCCAGTTGCAAGTCAGCGAGGCCGCCTTGTATCGACACTTTGCCAGCAAGGCCCAAATGTTTGAGGGCTTGATCGATTTCATCGAACAAAGCGTGTTCGCTTTGATCAATCAAGTGGTCGAGCGTGAAGGCGATGGCGTGCCCAAGGCCGGTCGCATCATCGCCTTGGTGCTGCAGTTTGCCGAGCGCAACCCTGGCATGACCCGGGTCATGGTCGGGGACGCCTTGGTCCATGAGCACGAGCGATTGCAACAGCGAATGAATCAATTCTTCGACCGCATTGAGCTCAGCTTGCGGCAGGTTTTGCGCGAATCACAGGCGATTCAACAATCTCAAACCCCCACCGTCGAAGCACAAGTCAGGGCCTCGGTGCTGACCGCCTTTGCCGTCGGTCGCTTGCAACGTTTTTGTCGTTCAGGTTTCAAAAAGCCGCCCACCGAGACCCTGGATGCGGCAATGGCCTTGTTGTCCTGAGCCTCAGTTCAGTCCCACTTTTTGAGCGGCTGCCAGAATTTCGGCCCATGTGTTGTCGTCGACCTCGATGCCTTGGCTCAGCCGTTGTGCTCTGGCTTGGCGCTCGGGTTCACCTGCCAGCACCACACCTTGGGTACCAGGGGCGTCGGGGCTTTGTTTCAGCCATTCGGCAAAGGCCAAGGCTTCTGAACTGAAACTCTCTGCTGCCCCCAAGGCTTTGGGGTCGATCACAATCCCCAGCATGCCGTTGTAGACCGCACGTTTGTCATTGGCTTCTTGGTGCCAGGTGCCACCTCCACTGAGCGCGCCACCCAGCAATTCACAGGCGACAGCCAGTCCAAAGCCTTTGTGTTCGCCAAAGGGCAATAAGGCACCTAGCCGGCCATTGCTTTGGGGCACCACCACCACGCCGGGTCGGGTGGTGGGTTGTCCGTGTTCATCGATCAAGGTGCCAGGTGCGACCTCTTTGCCCTGATTGTGGGCCACGCGCATCTTGCCTTGCGCCACCCGGCTGGTGGCAAAGTCAAGGATAAAGGGCTCTTGGGTGTCAGCGCCCAAACCCATGGGAATCCCGATGCAGCACGGGTTGGTGCCGTAACGTCCATCGCCACCATGCCAAGCCGCCACCACGGGGCGCGAGCGCACGTTGACAAAATGCATCGAGATCCATCCACGTGCCACCGCCATTTCAGCAAAATGACCGATGCGCCCCAAGTGATGAGCGTGGGACAAAGAAAAAATGCAGGCGCCATGCTGTTGCACCCGCTCAAAAGCCAACTCCATGGCTTGCACACCCACGATTTGACCAAAGCCTTGCTGACCATCCAGCCCCAGCAGCATGCCGTGATCGGTTCGAACCTTGACGCCAGTGTTGGGGGTCAATCCTTTTTCAAGAATGGCATCGATGTAACGCGGCGCCATGCCCACCCCATGAGAATCGTGTCCGCTGAGATTGGCCAAGACCAAGTTGGCAGCCACCGCGCGGGCTTCAGCCGTTTGGCTGCCTGCGGCTTCAAACAGTCGGGTCAAATGATTTTCAAGATCTTGAGCCTGGAACAGATGGGACATGGCAACTCGATTTCTGGCGGATATGCTTTCACATTTCATCATATCTTGCCCTATCATGGCGAACCACATGCCACGCATGGGACATACAACAGGAGACGTCACGAATGAATCAACTCGATATGAAGGGGCGCCACGGCGTGGTGACCGGCGCAGCCACTGGACTGGGCTTTGCCATCGCTGAGCGCATGGTGGCCTCAGGGGCCCGAGTCACCCTTTGGGACCGAGACATTGGTGGCATGGGCACTGCTGCTGAGCGCATCAAAGCCCAATATCCTGGTGCCCAGGTGGCCTGCATCCACGTGGATGTGACTGAGCACCCGGCCGTGGTGCAGGCGGTGGCTCAAACCTTGGCGATCGCGCCCGTCGATGCCATGGTCAATTGTGCAGGCATCAGTGGCCCCAACGTCAAGCTGTGGGACTACGGAGTGGATGACTGGCAACAGGTCATGAACATCAACATCAATGGTGTCTTTTATGGCTGTCGAGAGATGGTCCCTCACATGCGTCAGCGCCAGTATGGACGCATTGTCAACATCGCTTCGGTGGCAGGCAAAGAAGGCAACCCCAATGCCAGCGCTTACAGCACCAGCAAGGCTGCCGTGATTGGCTTGACCAAATCGCTGGGCAAAGAGCTGGCAGAACTCGACATCAAGGTCAATTGCGTCACCCCTGCAGC
>CAWUNN010000402.1:0-2274 GCA_963923185.1 uncultured Limnohabitans sp.
TGGTCCACTTCGTTGATGCGCATGGCATAGCCTGGGTTGACATACAACACCGGTCGACCGGTGATGGGGTGGGTCATCACCACCGGGTGGACGACCGGGGGTTTGGCGGCCCGCTGAGCTGGGGTCAAAGGCGGTCGTTGGCTGCCTTTCTCACGGCGCATCATGTCCCAAAATTTGGCAAAGTCATGGGTGGCGGTTTTGCCTTGCAGTCGCTCTTTCCATTCGTCACTCAGGGCCTCATAGGCCGCATGCATGCTGCAAAACTCGGTGTTGCCCAAGGTCTGGCCGTTGCGCCGTGGGATCTTGATGCCGTACAAGACATTGCTGAACGCCACCAGTCGGCTGTAGGACATGTCGGTGTGCCAGTCTTGGCCTGCATCGGCGATGCCGATGGGTTTGCCGTTGTCCGTGATGTTGGACAAGATCATCATCTGCGGAATGCCTGGCTCTTGGTATGAGTTGGCCACATTGATTTCCAACTCGCCAAAGCGGGCGCTGAAATCGCGTTGTTGCACAGGGGTCAGGCGTTGATTGGGAAAACTCACCACGCCGTGCCTGCCCATGGCTTGGATGATGGCTTCGATCACCGACTCATCCAGGTGTTGGCTCAGATCCAGTCCATGGATGCGGGCACCCAACACGGGGCCCAGTGGTTCGATGTGCAGTGTGGTCATGTGCGTCCTCTGTACTTGAAATCAAAAAGCTTGCTGCAACAGAGTCAAAATCTCTGATGCGTCTTGGACTTTGCGTGGGTTGAAATGCAGCCCTCGCTCGCCCATGGTTTTGTCGGCCACCGCTGGCAGCTGGGTGATCTGGACCCCAATGTCGCGCAGTCGCTTCGGTACCCCCAACTCGGTTTGCAAGGCTTCAATGCCTGCTTGCAGCGTGCCATGGGGCAAGCCCCAGGCCTGGGCACCGCGCTGCAGTTGCGGTGCGGCAACCATTTGATTGAAGGCCACCACATGCGGCAGCATGACCGCATTGGCTTGGCCGTGGGGCACGCCACAATAGGCTCCGATGGCGTGACAAATGGCATGGTGCAAGCAGGTTCGGGCATTGGCAATCACCAAGCCGGCCAAGTGCGCAGCCGACAGCAAGGCCGCACGAGCGTGGGCATCTTGGGGCTGCCGATGCACTTGTCTCAGCGCCAGGGGCAGGCCATGCAAGGCTTCCAGGGCCAAGGCATCGGTGATGGGCGTGCGGGTGGCCGAGTACAAGCCTTCGACCGCATGGGCCAGTGCATTCATGCCGGTGCTGAGCATCAACTCAGCGGGCACCTCTAAATTGGCTTGTGGGTCCATCAAGACGACCCGGCAGCACAGCTTGGGATCAGAAAAAATCATTTTCTTGCCCATGTCGTTGCTGACCCCCAGGCTGGGCGTGAGTTCGGCGCCACTGGCGGTGCCGACCACGGCCACGATGGGCAATTTGGGTTGGTTCAGCGTGGGGGCCACCAAGCGATCGGGGGGTGTGAAGCGAATGGCGTGTTGTTCCAAACTGCCGCCTTCGGCCAACAGCATGGCGCAGGCCTTGGCGCTGTCGCTGGCGCTGCCGCCCCCCACGCTGATGAACCCATCGATGCCATGCCCTCGTGCAGCGGCCACTGCCGCGTTCACCCATTGGGCGCTGGAGTGGGGTGGCACTGGGGGCAAGGCGGTCAAAGCCGATGCGGGCAATGATTGCAAAATGCGTTGAAAGAAGTGCGTTCGCCTGACGCTGTGCCCAGCGATCAATGCCGCTCGCTCGATGCCCAGTGCAGCCAGATGATCGGCCAAGGCGTCGACTGCGCCGTCTTGCAAGACAGCCAAAGTCTGGGCACTGCGATGCACAAACATCAGGGCGCATCCTTGATGTTGGCGGCCTTGATCAATTGCGTCCAACGGGCATGGTCGTCTTTCAACCATTGACGGTACTCGTTGGGACTAGAGGCCACCACCACGCCGCCCAATTTTTTCAAGCGCTGCTCGATGGCCGGTTTGTGCAAGCTGCCACGGATGGCCTGGGCCAATTTATCCAACACGGGTGCTGGCGTGCCAGCTGGGGCGACAAAACCCACCGGGCCCACATACTCTTCAAATCCAGCAAATCCCAACTCGGCCATGGTGGGCACGTGCGGCGCTTCAGGCAAGCGCTTGGCCGTGGTCGAGGCCAGGATGCGAATTTGCTTTTGTTCTTCCCTCTCGGTCACGCCGATCATGGGGTAGAACATGAAGTCCACCCGCCCCGACATCACCTCGGTCATGGCCGGTGCATTGCCCTTGAATGGCACATGCA
>CAWUNN010000403.1:0-2270 GCA_963923185.1 uncultured Limnohabitans sp.
AGACCACGGGTGGCTGAGGCCTTGGCTGCAGCAGATTCAACACCCACACCCAAGCCACCGTCAGAGCCCAACATTGAACTCGATGCTTCTATGACTTCGAGTGATTTGGCTCGCTTGCGACAAGCCGACTTCAACGCATTGGGAGCCAGTGAATACCAACTGGTGCAAAGGCTGGCGCGCGAGATCGCTTTGCCCATTCCAAGGGTGCCGATGCGGCGACATCGGCCCGGCAGCAGGGGTGTTCGAATGAATTGGCACAAAGCCATGCAAGAGGCTGCACGCACCGATGGCGAGGTGTTGTGGTTGCCACGCCGCACACGCGTTCGAAAGCCGCTGCCGGTGCTGATCTTGATCGATGTGTCGGGCTCGATGGAGCGTTATGCCCGCTTGCTGTTGGCGTTTTTGCATGCGGCCACCCATGGCAGTGCTCGCGATGTGTTTGCTTTTGGCACCGATTTGACCGACTTGACCGACGCCTTTGCCCTGGCAGACCCTGATGACATGTTGAACGCGTCAGCCAGTCGCATTCAAGATTTTGCTTCTGGCACGCGCCTGGGCCAATCTTTGACCAGTTTGCGCCGACTGCACGCAAGGCGGCTGATTGGGCGGCGCACGGTGGTGTTGCTGATCACCGACGGCTTGGATACCGGCGAGCCCCAAACCTTGTCGGCTGAGCTCGATTGGCTCAAACGCCACACTCGCAGCTTGCTTTGGCTGAACCCATTGTTGCGCTATGACGGCTACGCACCCATTGCCAGAGGGGCAGCGGTGTTGCACCAAAAGGCCGATGCCATGTTGGCGGTTCACAACCTCAGCCGCTTGCAAGAGCTCGCTGAGTCGCTGAGCCAATTGCTGAAATCTTGAAACCCTGAGCGGGTTTACACTTGAGAACATACAAAGGAAATCCACCATGGAAATGCAAGGCACTCGCCAACTGAAAGTCAAGCAACAACAGGCTTGGGATGCACTCAACAACCCCGACGTGCTCAAAGCTTGTATTCCTGGCTGCGATCGCATCGAAGCCAGTGGTGCCAACGAGTTCAGCATGGGCACCGCCCTCAAAATTGGGCCGGTGTCGGCCAAATTCAGCGGCAAGATCGTGCTGTCTGAAATCCATGCGCCCACCAGTTACACCCTGAACTTCGAAGGGCAAGGCGGTGTGGCCGGTTTTGGCAAAGGAACGGCCAAAGTCAATTTGACGCCCAACGCCGACGGGTGTGAACTGAGCTACAGCGTGACCGCGCAAGTCGGTGGCAAGATCGCTCAGTTGGGCCAACGGTTGATCGATGGCGTGGCCAAGTCTTTGTCAGAAGAGTTCTTCAAGCGCTTTGATGCCGAGACCGAGCGCTTGTATCCGGCATCGCAAGCCAGCGTCGAACCCCCTGCACAGCCTGTGGCCACCTCTAAAGCTTGGCCCACTTGGGTCTGGGGGGTGGCTGCTGTGGTGGTGGTGGGCGTCATCTATGCCATGCGCTGATCTCTTGCACCCAGGTCTTTGAATGACTTTGCGATCGATCTGTGTCGGGCATGTGGCCTTGGATCTGATGTTCCAGATCGACGCTTTTCCTGCCCGACCCACCAAAAAACACGCCAATGAATTCTTCCAAGGCGTGGGTGGCATGTCTGCCAATTCGGCGGTGGCCTTGTCCAGGTTGGGCGCCAAGGCTGCTTTTTATGGGCCCATGGGTGACGACACTGCCACCCCCATTTTTTTGCAGCATTTCCGTGGGCAAGGGGTAGATACCCGGCATGTGCAGCCGATCCATGGTCAAACCAATTCGATCTCTGCCATCATCACCGATGCGCAGGGCGAGCGCATGATCTACAGCCACAAAGGCTCGGCTCTGCAGCACTCGGGCTCCTTTGATGAGGCTTGTCTCGAGCATCAAGACGTGGTGCTGACCGATCCCCGTTGTCCCGATTGGGCCGAACAGGCCATGCGCTTGGCCCAACGCAAAGGCTTGCCCTGCTTGCTGGACGGCGAAGTCTCGCCCACTGAAGACTTGCAGCGATTGGTGCCATTGGCGCGATGGGTGGTGTTCTCTGATCCAGGCCTGCAGTCCTTCCACACGGGCGCCCATGCCGATGGACTGGCGCGTGCATTGGACAGCAGCTCCGATGTTGAAATGGCGGCCGTCACCTTGGGCTCTGACGGCTTGTTGTGGCAACTGCGTGGCCAACCCGTGCAGCGCATGCCTGGCTTCCAAGTCCCGCATGTCATCGACACCACTGGCGCGGGCGATACCTTCCATGGGGCCCTTGCATTTGCC
>CAWUNN010000404.1:0-2268 GCA_963923185.1 uncultured Limnohabitans sp.
GGCCACCACGGCCACCATGGCAATGGCCGGATGCTTGTAAAGAAGCGATTCAATTTCAACCACTGGGATGTTTTCACCGCCGCGAATGATCACGTCTTTGCTGCGCCCAGAAATGCGGATGTAACCTTGTGCATCCATCTTGGCCAAATCACCGGTATCAAACCAGCCTTGGTCGTCGGTGTTGTTCCATTGTGGTCGCTTCAGGTAGCCCCCAAAATTGGAGCAGGCACGCACCAACAACTTGCCCACTTGACCGCAAGCCAAGGTGCTGCCGTCGACATCGATCACCTTGAGCTCAACGCCCACCAAAGGTTTGCCATCGGTGGTGAAAGCTCGCTCGTCAGGGTCAGCCAAGTCAATCAGTGTGACCGCACCGTTCTCACTCATGCCCCAGGCCGAGACGATTTTGGTGCCCAGCACCGCACGGGCCTGCTCCACCAGAGGTCCAGGGATGGGAGCGCCCGCGCACAAAAAGGTCTTTAATGTGGGCACAGGCTTTTGGTGCTCGGCCACGGCCTTGGTCAAATCGGAGAGAAACGGGGTCGAAGCCATGGTGAAACTCACCTGTTCACTTTGAATCACCTCGACCGCTTTTTGAGCTTCCCAAATGTCTTGCAACACCACGCGGGCGCGCAACATGATGGGCATCATCAATCCGTACATGAAGCCGGTTTGATGGGCCATCGGAGAGGCCATCAACACCACATCGCGCTCGCCCAATCGCAAGCGCTGAGCATAGGGGATGATGTTGGCCATGACGGTGTTGGCGGTGTGCATCACTCCTTTGGGCTCGCCGGTCGTGCCCGAGGTGTAAATGAGTTGCGTCACATCGTCAGGCCCCGGTCGGTGGCTGTTCAAAATCAGCTGCGCATCCGGCTCGTTCTCCCAAGCCGGTCCGCTGAGCAAGGCTTCAAAACTGTGGTGGTCTTGGCCATCGACGACCACCAGGTGTTTCAAGTCGGGCAAGTGGGGCTGAATCGACTCGATCATCTGCTGGTAATCAAACCCCCTGAAGGTCTTGGGCGCGATGATGACTTTGGCCTCACTGTGCTTGAGCATGAAGTTGAGCTCGCGCTCTCGAAAAATGTGCATCAAAGGGTTGATCACCGCACCGATGCGCGAGCAAGCCAAATACGTCACGGTGAACTGCCACCAATTGGGCAACTGGCAGGCCACGACATCGTTTTTCTTGACCCCCAAGCGCGCCAGACCTACCGCCACCCGATCGGCCATTTGAGCCAACTGTCGATAAGTCATGCGGGTGATGTCACCTGCCTCGAGTCGGTAAGCGGTCAAGGCCAATTGGTCTGGGCAAGATTGCACACACGCGTGCAAATCGTCGTTGATGGTGCGGTCGTGCCACCACCCCTTGGCGATCATGTCAGGGCGGCGCGGGCCAATCAAAACAGCATCAAATTCCATGGTGGTCTCCTGGGTTGGGCCAATCAGGTTTTCAAAAGGGTCAAGCGGGTACAAATTTTCTGCCCGCACGGGTGCGAGCAATGATGGTTTTCATGATCTGTGCCGTGCCGTCGCCAATTTGAAAACCCAGTACATCGCGCAAACGCTGCTCCATCAGACCTCGGTCATAGCCGCCATGGCCGTGACACAGCAAGCACTGGTGAATGACGTCGTAGGCCAATTTGGGGCCCCACCATTTGGCCATGCCGGCCTCTGCGGTGTGGGGCAGCCCTTGGTCTTTGAGCCACAGGCCTTGCAAACACAGCAACCGGGCGCCTTCGACCTCGGTGTCCCATTGGGCCAGAGGATGGGTGACGCCTTGAAAGGCCGACAAAGGTTGGCCAAAAGCCTGGCGTTGAGTGATGTAGGCCCAAGTCTCTTCCAGGGCCACCCGCGCCACCGCCAAACACTGCAAACCAATCAGCGAGCGAGAAAAGTCAAAGCCTTGCATCACCTGCACAAAGCCCTTGTTCTCATCGCCCAATCGGTGGCTGACAGGGATGCGCACGTTTTCAAAAAAGATCGATCCGCGTCCGATCGCGCGCTGTCCGTGACAGTCAAAACGGCTGGTGCTCAGGCCCGGTGTGTCCATGGGGACCAGCAAGGCGGTCACGCCATGGGCGCCATCAGCGGCTTGGCCGGTGCGGCCAAACACCACGGTGATGTCGGCTTGATCGGCCGCCGAGATCGAGGTTTTTTCACCATTGATCACATAGTGATCGCCCTGTCGCTCAACCTTCAAACGCAGATTGGCCGCATCAGAGCCGCCCCTGGGCTGTCTCTTATACACATCTGACGCTGCCGACG
>CAWUNN010000405.1:0-2257 GCA_963923185.1 uncultured Limnohabitans sp.
CCCAATTGATTCTGCCCCCAGGCTTCACGCAGCCACTTCAAGTTGGACTCGAAACCGCCTGCCGCCATGACGCAGGCGTCGGCCTGTATGCGTTGCTTGCCTTGCGGGGTGTTCACCACGGCAGCGACAAAACGCTGACCTTGAAGCTCGATTTCATCGACGCTGGAGTTGTAGCGGATGTTCACGCCCAAGGCCTGGGCGCTGCGATAGTAGGCATTGACCAGGGCTTTGCCACCGCCCATGAAAAAAGCATTGGTGCGTGCCACATGCAACGCGCCCGACAAGGGCGGTTGAAAGCGCACGCCGTGCTGGCGCATCCAGTCGCGGCATGTGCCCGAAGCCCTGATGGTCAGTCGCGCCAGGTGCTCGTTGGTCAAACCCCCTGTGACTTTGAGCAAGTCTTGCCAAAACTCTTCCTCGGGGTAGGCATCGACCAGCACATCTTGTGGTGCATCGTGCATGCATCGCAAATTTCGGGTGTGCATCGAGTTGCCGCCGCGCCACTCCAGGGGCGCAGACTCCAGCAGTGTGACCTCAGAGCCGGCCTCGACAGCCATGAGCGCAGCACACAAGGCGGCGTTGCCCCCGCCAATCACCAAAACATGAGCCATCGAAAGCTTTCAGGCCAACTGTTGAGCGTTGGGCATGACAAACCCGGCCTGGTCCAAAGAGGCGGCCAAAGTCAGGCGTTGCTCGTCACTCAACTCAACCAAAGGCGCCCGAACATGGATCCAATCTTGGCGACCGGTTTTGATCGCGATGGCCGACTTCATGGCTGGGATCATCGGAAACTGGGCAAAGGCCGCACGTTGCAGATCCAGGTTTTTTTGCTGTTCATCGGCATCGGCTTGTTGCCAGGTTTGGTACAAGCGCACGATGGCGCTGGGGTTCACGTTGCCGGTGGCGGTGATGCAGCCGGCGCCACCCCCACGCATGGTGGCCAACAAGAAGTTCTCACTGCCAGCAAACACATCAAAGCCTTGCGGCTGAAAACGCTCGAGCACGGCAGAAGTGTGATTCCAATCGCCCGAGCTGTCCTTGGTGCCAGCGATGATGCCTGGGAACGCTTTGAGCAAACGCTCGATCAAGGTCAAGGTGATGGGCACGCCAGACACAGGAGGAATGTGATACAGGTAAATGCGCAAGCGATCATCAGCGACCGCATCGATGACTTGGGCAAAGGCCCTGAACAGGCCCTCATCGCTGACACCCTTGTAATAAAAAGGCGGCAGCATCAAAACGCCCGCACAGCCTGCCGAGACCGCATGGCGGGTCAACTCGATGGCGTCGGGCATGGCACAAGCCCCAGTGCCCGGCATCAATTTGGCGGCTGGGATGCCGGCGGCCAGCAAACCGTCGAGCAAACCGCGTTTTTCAGCCACGGTCAATGAGTTGGCCTCTGAGTTGGTGCCAAAGACGGCCAACCCCACGTCTTGGTCCAGCAGCCAGCGGCAATGGCGTGCGAACCGATCGGGGTCGGGCGAGCCATTGGCATGAAAAGGAGTCAGTACCGGAGAGAGGATGCCCTTGATTCGGGGCGCTGGTGTCTTGTTCATGGTGTCGACTGAGTATCCAACTGCCTGCATTCTAAATTCGAGACAGGGCCCTTGACTTCAAGGGTTTTGTGCCACACCCATGATTCATGGGTGGCGCCAAGCAGGCCATCAGGCCTTTTTGCGAGCGGCTTGGGTCGACAGGGCCAAAGCCAACAGGTTGCTGGCCATGGGGCGCACAGCTGGCCCGCTCTCGGGGGCATAGCTCATGTACTCTTTGATCGCCATCACCGACATGACGTCACGGCTGGTCAAAGTGGCCAACAGGGACTGCAAGGCCGCATCGAGCTGGCCGTGGGGTGTCACCGTGTTGACCAGGCCCATGGCCATGGCCGCATGGGCATCGAATTTTTGAACCGAGTAGGCCATGAAACCAGCGGCTTTTTTACCGACCCGATCCACGATGGCCGAAATGGCCAAGGTTGGCGGCAGGTGGTATTCCATTTCGGGCAACTGAAACACCGCGCCTTGTTCGGCCAAGGTGATGTCACAAATGCCCGCGATGGCACAACCCAAACCCAACGCGTCGCCCCTGACGGCAGCGATCACCGGGATGCGTGAATACCGAATGGCGTCGTACAAACCCATGATGGGGGACAACACCCGATCGCGCAAATCCATGGGTGTGGGTTGGGGGCCAGCGGTGGCGGGGTCTCGACCTTGACAAAAATGTGCGCCAGCACCTCGGATCACCACGCAATGGC
>CAWUNN010000406.1:0-2254 GCA_963923185.1 uncultured Limnohabitans sp.
TTTGCTGATCGACCCCCCGTCAAGGCCGGTCCTGCCATGGGTGACTTCATGGGAGGGGTGCACCTGTACGGGGGCATCGTGACGGCCTTGTATGAGAGCCGTCAAACGGGTCGCGGTCGTCTGGTCGAGGTCTCTATGCAAGAGGCAGTCTATGCGTCGCTGGCATCCAACTTGGGGCTTCACTTCAGCTTGGGCAACAGCGTGCCCCCACGCACTGGCAATCGGCATGGTGGCATGGCTGAGGCGCCCTACAACGTCTACCCAACCCAAGACGGCTTCATTGCCATCATTTGCGTGGGCGAGTTGCACTGGAAATCGTTGTGCAAAGCGATGCAACGTGAAGAATTGCTGGCTGATCCGCGTTTTGTCAATTTGAAGTCCAGGGTGGAGCACATCGACGAGGTCGACCACATCGTCAGCAGCTTCACCAGCCAATACACCAAAGATGACTTGTTCAAATTGTTGATGCAGCATCGGGTGGCTTGTGCCCCAGTGCGCAACCTCGATGAGGTGATCAACGACGAACACATGCACGAGCGTCGTGCTTTGCAGTGGGTCGATCACCCCATGTATGGTCGCCTGTGTTTGCCCAATTCACCCATGCGCTATCAAGGCTCAGAGCCGCTGACGCTCAGCCCCAGTGGTGAGTTGGGACGTGACAACCAGGCGGTGTACTGTGACTGGTTGGGCCTGTCGGCTGACGAATTCAAGCAACTGATCAACACCGAGGTGATTTGACATGAGACACCGACTCAGCGGACAGACCGTCATCGCCGGCATCGGGCACACGGCCTTTGGCAAATTGCTTGGGCGTGACACGGTCTCGCTCAATGTCGAGGCGATTCGGCATGCATTGAACGATGCGAGGGTGAGCAAAGACGAGGTCGATGCCTTGTATGTCAAGGCACCCACCTCGCGCTTTGAGATGATGTATGCGCAAAAATTGGCCGAAGCCTTGGGCATTCAGCCCCGCATTGGTGGGGTCTGGGACCACGGCGGCGCCAGCAACATCAGCATGATCAGCATGGCCGCCATGGCCATAGATGCCGGTCAATGCGAGGTGGCGATCGTGGCCTTGGCAGACAATCCGGCCACGGGTACCCGCCAAGCCTATGAAAAGGCCTGGGGCGATGATGCGGTGTTTGGTTGGTTTGGCACCCCTGCTGGCTATGCCATGGTGGCACAGCGTCACATGCAGCAATGGGGCACTCGCAGCGATCAGCTGGGGGCGGTGGCCATGGCCTGCCGTCGCCATGGGGCAAGCAACCCACATGCCCAACTGCGCAAACCCCTGACCCTGGAGCAGTACCGTGAATCCAGGTTGATTGTCGAGCCACTGCGCCGCGATGACTGCTGCCTGGTCTCTGATGGTGCGGCCGCTGTCATCGTCATGAGTGCCAAGCGTGCTGCGCGCATGGGATTGAACCAAGCGGTGCCCATTTTGGGCTTTGGCCAAGGCCAAACCTCTTGGGACGTGGCTTTGCGCCCCGATCTGACCACGACCGCCGCTGCTGTTTCAGCACACACTGCGTTTGCCATGGCCGATCTCAAGCCCGCAGACATCGATGTGGCGCAGATCTACGACTGTTTCACCATTTGTGCCCTGATGACTTTGGAAGATTACGGCTTTTGTCGCAAAGGCCAAGGCGGACCTTTTGTCTCCAACGGCAACATTGAACTGGGGGGAGAGTTGCCCATCAACACCTCGGGCGGCCTGTTGTCAGAAACGGGCATGCCAGGCATGCAGTTGGTGTTAGAGGGGGTGCGTCAGATGCGCGGCACCTCGGTCAACCAGGTCAAAGGTGCGCGCCGTGGCGTCGTCAGCAACCAAGGGGGCATCATGCACACCCACTCGACTTTGATTTTGGGAGAGCCCACATGAACTCGACCGCAGTCCAGCCACACGAGTTTCCGCAGCCTGATCCCAACGAAGCAGGGCGCCCGTTTTGGGAAGCGTTGCGAGGCGGTGCTTTGACGTTTCAGCGTTGCAAAGCCTGCAACAAGGGCTGGTTGCCCGCTCGCAGCCACTGCCCCAACTGCCTGTCAGACGATTGGTCGCGTGAAAACGCCAATGGCCGAGCGCGCCTGGTCAGTTGGGTGGTGTATCGAATCGCATACCACCCGGCATTTGCAGAGCGTTTGCCCTACATCGTGGCGGTGGTCGAGCTTGAAGAAGGGCCCCGCATGATCAGCAACATTGTCCAAGCCCAGCCAGAGTCTTTGCAAATGGACATGGCATTGAGATTGGTGATTG
>CAWUNN010000407.1:0-2238 GCA_963923185.1 uncultured Limnohabitans sp.
ATCTTGGCCACCTTTTGAGCATGACAATCTGGTCGCAGCCCAAAATCGATGCCCACTGCCATGTGCTTGATCCGCAGCGCTTTGCCTATGGGGCCGATGTGGCTTACAAGCCAGCAGGTCAGGAAATTGGAAGTGCCAGTTACTTCAAAGAAGTCATGGACTGCTACGGGGTGCAGCACGCCTTGCTGGTGGGGCCCAATTCGGGCTATGCCACCGACAACACCTGTTTGCTGGACGCCATCGCATCGCACCCCGGGGTGTTCAAGGGCGTGGCGGTGGTGCCCAACGACACCCCGACAGAGACTTTGCAAGACCTCCAGTCGCGTGGCATCGTGGGGTTGGCCTTCAACCCATCGTTGATGGGGTTTGACTACTACCAAGACCTGGAACCCTTGTTGCGTCGGCTGCAACAATTGGACATGTGGGCTCAGTTCCAGGTGGAGCACCACCAGTTGATTGATTTTTTGCCCATGCTCTCCAGGGTGGGCGTGAAAATCATGATTGACCATTGTGGCCGTCCCCACGTGCCAGCGGGTCTGGGTCAACCGGGCTTTGCTGATCTGCTGGCATTGGGGCGCGAGGGCCGTGCCGTGGTCAAGTTGTCGGGCTTTGCCAAGTTTTCGCAGACTGGTTTTCCTTTTGCAGATGCCAGACCCTATGTCGAGGCGCTGGTGCAAGCATTCGGTCTCAAGCAATGCGTGTGGGCATCCGACTGGCCTTACCTCAAAGCACCCTATCGGCTCGATTACGGTCCGCTGCTCAAGGTCTACGAGCGCATGTTCAGCCCCGCTGAGCTGCATCAATTGATGTGGCTCAGCGCCAAGCAGCAATACGGGTTTTAAAGCGGCTTGCCCGTGGGGCGGCCACAGGGTTCAGCTTTGGCGCAAGGTCAGTTGCTGGGCCAAAGACATCAGAGCCTGCTTGTAGGGGTTGTCTGGCAGCACCCGCAAGGCCTGCAAGGCCAGGTGGGCCTGCTCAGCAGCGGCATCACGGGTGCCTTGCATGGCGCCACAGCGTTTGACCCACTCAACGATGCGATCCATTTGTGAGGCATCGCCTTGCTCGATGGCCTGTCTGATCAGATCGCGCTCGGCGGGCGTGCAACGCTGCATGGCCAGGATCAGGGGCAGGGTGTTTTTGCCCTCGCGCAGGTCGTCGCCCAGGTTTTTGCCAATTTGGGTCGCATCGCCTTCGTAGTCCAGCACATCGTCAATGATTTGGAAGGCTGTGCCAATCGCCTGTCCATAATCGGCACAGGCTTGCTCGATGATGGATGAGGAATTCATTAGAATAGCCGGTAAGCGAGCGCTAGCTTCAAATAGCTTGGCCGTTTTGGATCGAATCACTTGGATGTACTGCTCTTGCGACAGACTGGCATCGTGCATGTTCATCAACTGGTGGACCTCGCCCTCGGCGATGACGTTGGTGGCCTCGGCCATCACGTCCATGATGCGCATGCTGCCGCACTCGACCATCATTTGAAAGGCCCGCGAGTACAAAAAGTCGCCCACCAGCACGCTGGCAGGGTTGCCAAAGGACACATTGGCGGTGGCTCGACCACGGCGCAAAGCCGAGTCGTCCACCACATCGTCGTGCAACAAGGTGGCGGTGTGAATGAACTCGACCACGGCGGCCAGCACATGGCGCTGCGCATCTTGGCAGCCCAAGGCGCCCGCCATCAGCAGCAGCAGGGCAGGGCGCAGGCGTTTGCCGCCGGCTGAGATGATGTAGCGTGAGACCTCACTGACCAGTGGCACCCCGGTGTGCAAGCGCAAACCGATCACCCGGTCCATTTCTGCCATGTCGGCGGCAATCAGGCTCAGCGCATCGGTGGTTGGGGTCTTGGTATTCAATGAAACGAACCTCAGAACACGCCATTGTAATGCCTTGAAAAACCTGTTAAAATCATGGGTTCTGTGGAAATTCGTCTGCAGACCCTTTGTGGCCACATGGGCCCGAGGGGCAACCACTCTTCAAAGAGGTCCTTATGTACGCGGTCATAAAAACCGGTGGCAAGCAGTATCGCGTTGCCGCTGGCGAGAAGATCAAAGTAGAACAGATTGCTGCGGACGTTGGCCAGGAGATCGTGATCGACCAGGTTTTGGCTGTTGGAAACGGCGCTGAAATCAAGGTGGGCACACCCTTGGTGTCCGGTGCAACTGTCAAAGCCACGGTCGTGGCGCACGGCAAGCACGACAAGGTTCGCATTTTCAAAATGCGCCGTCGCAAGCACTATCA
>CAWUNN010000408.1:0-2228 GCA_963923185.1 uncultured Limnohabitans sp.
TACACCGCAGGGGGGTAGGCGCCGGCCAAGGGCTGAGCCGCCGGCATGGGGGGCGCAGGGGACACCTGAACCGACAAGGTCTTGCCGGGGTCTTGTGCCATTTGGGTGCTGTAGCGCTGGCCATTGAGCTCGTATTCGACCTGGTAGACGGTCACTTGCATCAGTTGCTCGGTGCACTGAGGCATGGCGTGGGTGCGGGTGTTTTGACCCTCGATGCGGTCGCCCAAGATGGCCCCACCGACGACGCCCAAAGCGGTGGTGGCGGCGTTGCCGGCCCCGTGGCTTAAGGCATTGCCCACGGCTCCACCGGCCAAAGCACCCATCACGGCGCCCGCGCCAGATTTGGGCTCAGGCACTGTCACCGCCACTTGTTGGCAGACTTGGTGTGGCACTTGCGTGACCACTGGGGTGACCGAGATGACTTTGGCGGTTTCATAGGGCTGCTGGGCCAGCGCGGTCAGCGCCATGCCTGACAGCAGCAGGCCTGAGATCGTGGTTTTGAACATGGCAAATCCTTTTTTTTCGAAGACAAGGCTGTGACGCATGACAAGCCCTTGATCTTACGCCCACAGCTGGCCTGCTCAAACTCCTGCCGCGGCCTTGAGCGCAGCTGCTTTGTCGGTGCGCTCCCAACTGAACTCGGGCTCGTTGCGACCAAAGTGGCCGTAGGCAGCGGTTTTGGAGTAGATGGGGCGCAACAAGTCCAACATCTGGATGATGCCCTTGGGTCGCAGGTCGAAGTGCTCTTGCACCAAGGCGCTTAAGCGATCGTCGGCGACTTTGCCGGTGCCCATGGTGTTGACGGTCACGTTCATGGGGCGCGCCACACCGATGGCATAGGCGACTTGAACTTGGCACTGTGTGGCCAAGCCGGCGGCGACGATGTTTTTGGCCACATAGCGGGCCGCGTAGGCCGCCGATCGGTCGACCTTAGAGGGGTCTTTGCCACTGAAAGCGCCACCCCCGTGCGGGCAAGCGCCACCATAGGTGTCGACGATGATTTTGCGACCGGTCAGACCGCAATCGCCCTGTGGGCCACCGACCACAAAGCGACCCGTGGGGTTGATCAGGTACTGGGTGTCAGCGGTCAGCCACTCTTTGGGCAGCACCGGTTTGATGATCTCTTCGCGCACCGCCTCATAAAAAGCATCGGTCATGCGGTTGCCCAAGCTCATCTCGGGGGCATGCTGGGTAGAGAGCACGACCGTGTCGATGCTGTGCGGCTTGCCGTTGACGTACCTCAAGGTCACTTGGCTTTTGGCGTCAGGGCGCAAAAAGGGCAGTCGTCCGTCTTTGCGCAACATGGCCTGGCGCTCGACCAGTCGGTGGGCGTAATAAATGGCTGCTGGCATCAAATCGGGGGTTTCGTCGCAGGCGTAACCAAACATCAGGCCTTGATCGCCCGCACCTGTGTTCAGGTGATCGTCTGAAGCGTGGTCCACGCCCTGGGCGATGTCATTCGATTGCTTGTCGTAGCAGACCATGACCGCGCAGCCCTTGTAATCGATGCCGTACTCGGTGTTGTCGTAGCCGATGCGCTGGATGGTGTCGCGCGCGACTTGGATGTAGTCGACATGGGCGTTGGTGGTGATTTCACCGGCCAGCACCACCAAACCGGTGTTGCACAAGGTTTCGGCGGCCACGCGGCTGCGAGGGTCTTGGGTGAAGATGGCATCCAAAATGGCATCCGAGATCTGATCGGCCACTTTGTCGGGGTGCCCTTCAGACACCGATTCGGATGTGAATAAAAAATCGTTCGCCATGAAAAACTCCTGTCAAATGGTTGGCGCGTTGCCCCACCCTCAGAGTTTGGCGAACGCTTTAGCAGTGCGGTGAAACTGTTCACCACCGGAAGCCCCGGTTCGTCGCCCTGCAAGTTGCTTCATTAACTCAGCGACAATGGGTATTTTAACGGAAACTCACAAAGTTGTTGCAATGACGCTGCTTTTTCGTTTGCTGGCCATCGTCCCACTGACTTGGATGCAGACCTTGGGCGCTGCATTGGGTTGGTTGGTGTGGTTCAGTTCGCCCAGCTACCGGCGCCAATTCAGGCAGCAGGTGCAACTGTCGGGCGTCGATGCACGCCAGGCCCGTGCGGCCATTGCAGCAGCAGGCCGCATGGTCGCTGAGTTGCCGTGGGTCTGGGCACGTCCTGGCAGCCAAACCCTGTCCCATCGAATCAGTTGGACGGGGCGCGAACGGATCCAAGCGGCCCTGGACCGTGGGCA
>CAWUNN010000409.1:0-2226 GCA_963923185.1 uncultured Limnohabitans sp.
GATAGGAGTCCGTCTCGTGGGCTCGGAGATGTGTATAAGAGACAGGTTTCGGGATGGGTCAAAGCCGCTTGAATCAACAGCCCCACTCGGGTGCGAGTCAGCAGCACCCACAAAGCCAACAGCATCAGCAACGAAACCCCCATCATGAAGGCTCGGTACATTGGAAATTGAGTTTCAAACAATGTGAACAGGGGACCATCCAATTCTGGCGGCACCCGGTAATCCATCGAACTGCGTCCCCAGACCAACTGCACCACCTCCAAGATGATGTAACTCAAGCCAAAGGTGATCAGCAATTCGGGCACATGTCCCATGGCATGAACGCGGCGCAAGCACCAGCGCTCAAAAGCGGCACCCGCCAGTCCCACCAGCAAGGGCGATATCACCAAGGCCGGCCAAAAACCCACCCAGCGCGACAACGCATAGGCCAAATACGCCCCCAGCATGTAAAAACTGGCATGGGCAAAATTCAATACCCCCATCATGCTGAAAATCAGCGTCAGCCCTGAACTGAGCATGAACAACAACAAACCGTAGCTCAAGCCATTCAGGGTGGAGATGAGCGCAAACTCCATCAGGGGCGCTTCATCTGACAACTGGTCGGGGTGCTGGCGACATAGGGCTCGATCTCTTTGACCAGGTCAAAGTTAAAGCCGGTGTTTTCTTCGCTGTAAGGATTTTTGGTCGTGGCCTTGGTCCATTTGCTGATGTACAAGGTTTGTTGCAATTGATGATCGAGCTTTCTCATTTCGACATCGCCGTTGTAACTCTTGAAGTGCAAGCCGTCCATGGCCATGGCCACTTTGACCGGATCGGTGCTTTTGGCTTTGGCCATGCCAGCGGCCAACATCGAGATGCCCGAGTAGGTTTGGAAGGTGTAATAGTCGTCGTTGTATTTGGCCTTGAAGTCGTTGCGCCATTTGGCCATCTCACCCTTGAAATTGGAATGGCTGACGGCGATTTGGCTGACGTCCTTGTCGCCACCGCCGGCCAAGGCCGTGGGGGTACCCGAGACACCTGCGTAATACGCATAAATGGCAATTTTGAGACCGGCGTCGTTGATGGCTTTGACCAACAAGGTCATGTCCTGACCCCAGTTGCCAGTGACCAAGGTGTCGGCCCCCGATTGCTTGATTTTGGCCACATAAGGGGCAAAGTCTTTGACTTGGCCCAATGGATGAAGGTCTTCACCCACGATTTGGGCATCGGGTCGTTTGCGGGCCAAACCTTCTTTGAAATATTTGGCCACTTGCATGCCGTGCGAGTAGTTTTGGTTGACCAAATACACCTTTTTGACCTGCGGCCGGTCTTTCATGAAAGAGGTCAGCGCTTCCATTTTCATCGACGTGTCGGCATCCAACCTGAAATGCCAAAAACTGCATTTTTCATTGGTCAGTGCAGGATCCACCGCCGCATAGTTCAGGTAAACGATTTCTTTGCCGGGGTTGCGTTCATTGTGCTTGGTGACACCGTCCGAGATCGCCAAAGCAGCCCCCGAACCATTGCCTTGAACGACATACCGAAAGCCCTGGTCGATGGCGGCCTTGAGGGCATTGAGGCTTTCTTGGGGTGATCCTTTGTTGTCAAAACCCACGACCTCGAATTTGACACCCGCTTCATTTTTGTCTGCGCCCAAGCGTTCAGCAGCAAATTGCCAACTCTTGAGTTGATTTTGTCCCACATTGGCAAATGGGCCAGAAAATGGATCGATGTGGGCAATGCGAACGGTTTCGCCCTTTTGGGCCCAGGCTGCCAGGCAAGTCATCGTCAAAGCCAAAGCGGTGCCGGTTCGAGTGATGCGATGCATATCCGTCTCCTGTCATGAATGGCTCTCATGATAGGAGCAGCCAAGGTGCTTGTGCACCTTGGTTTTCACTGATCAAACACCGGGTAAGCGGTAGTCTGTCAGTTTTTTACGCAACTCGGTTTTGAGCATCTTGCCCGTGGCACCAAGTGGGATGGCATCGACAAAGACTGCATCATCAGGAATTTGCCACTTGGCGGTTTTCCCCTGGTAAAAGGCCAGTAACTCGTCTCGACTGAGCTCCATGCCAGGCTTTTTGACCACCACCACAATGGGTCTCTCGTCCCATTTGGGATGAGCGATGCCCACACAAGCGGCCATGGCCACGGCCGGGTGGGCCATGGCAATGTTTTCAATGTCGATTGAGCTGATCCACTCGCCCCCCGACTCTGTCTCTTATACACATCTGACGCTGCCGACGA
>CAWUNN010000410.1:0-2219 GCA_963923185.1 uncultured Limnohabitans sp.
GCCAAGCGATGAGGGTCGGTGTCGTCTGCGGCCACCAGCACGGCTCGGGCTTGCAACTGGGCACCGGCTTCTAACAACGACAAGTGGTCGGCCAGTTGAAAATGCTCAGTGATGCGGATGATTTCAAGATCAAAGACTTTGACAGGGACATCACGCAAGACCGCCAAAGTTTCACGGCGCATGCCTGGGTCATGCAAAAAGGCCTGGTGCGGCGCACCAGCAGAGTTGGGGGCCAAGCGCAAACCCACATGGGCATAACCCCATCGATCTGCGATGCGCAGTGCCTGCGGCACCGTGCTGTGACAGGCCGTGAGATAGGCCAAAGAGTACTCGCGCATGCTCAATCCCCTGTCCCCATCGATTGACCCGCGACATGCTGGGCCAACACAAAACCGAATGTCATGGCGGGTCCCAAGGTGATGCCACCGCTGGGGTAGTGCCCCCCCATCATGCTGCTCATGTCGTTGCCACTGGCGTACAGACCCACAATCGGCTGTGCTTGGGCATTGAGCACCTGACCCTGTGCATTCACACGCAAGCCCGCAAAAGTACCCAAACTGCCCTGCACCACTTCGACGGCGTAAAAAGGCGCACGCAAAATCGGCGCCATGCACGGGTTGGGTTGCGCCACCGGGTCACCTTGAATTCGGTTATAGGGTGTTTGGCCTTTTTCAAATTCGGTGTCCACTCCCGTCAAGGCCATCTGGTTGTAGGCGTCAATCGTGGGCTTCAAGGCCTGGGGGTCCAGCCCACAGGCCTTGGCCAGTGCTGCCACGTTGTGGGCCCGCTTGAGATAGCCACTGCGCAAATGGTGGGTCATTGAAAATGGGGCTGGCTTGACCGCTCCCAATCCAAAGCGCCGAACAAAGTCATGGTCAGCGATCAACCAGGCACGCGCCAATTGGCCCGCTGGGGTGACCTTCAACAGGGCCTGCATGAAGTCATGGTACGAATCGGCTTCGTTGACAAAGCGACGCCCAGGCGCTGCCACCGCGATCAAACCCGGCTTGGCGCGATCGATCAAGTGCGGGAAATGCACCCTTTGCCCATTGGTGCGGGTCAACACCGACACGGGTGCCAAAGCGGCAGACTGCAACAAATCGGTTCGCACCACGGCGCCCACCGACTCACCCAAACGCAAACCGTCACCGGTGTTGCCCCAAGAAGCGGCCGAACAATGGTCATCGCCACTTTGAAGATGACTGAGCAGTTGCTGTTTGCGATGGGGGTCGTGCGGAAAACCGCCCGTGGCCAGCACCACACCCAAACGCGACTTCACGCTCACGCGCTGGTCGTCCTCTTGCAAGATGGCCCCAGTGACACGCCCGGCCTCAAAGCACAACTCGACGGCGGCCGAACAGACCCGGATCTGCACGCCTTTTTGACGGGCAGCGGCCAACAAGGCCCCCGCCAAAGCATGGCCATTGACACAGCGCTGTGATCGCCCATATCGCATCAGGTCCCATGCAAAACCAGCCAGACGGCGTCCCACATAAACCAACGATCGAATGGACCGAGTGGCATTCAAATAATGGCGCAACTCGAGGCCCGAGGCGATGCCCAGCCCAAACAAGGTGTTCTCCCACAAAGGGGGCTTGAGCAACGCGGCACCTGCCCCCAACTGGCGGGCATCGAATGGGGCGGCACAAACCGATCGCCCGCCAGTTGCCGCGTGTGGACTTCGCCCATGAAAATCAGGAATCGAGTTGCCATCGATGAATTTCAATGGCGTATGGCGGTCAAAAAACTCAACCATCCGCGGCGCCTCTTGCAAATACACCTGAGCTCGTGCCTCATCAAAGTGTGAGCCCAATTCATGCCGCAAATAGTTCAAAGCGGCATCTGGGGGCTCTTCGATGCCCGCCGCCCTTGCCAGAGGATTGCGTGGCACCCACATCCAACCACCTGACCAGGCGGTGGTGCCCCCGACCCAAGGTTCTTTTTCGGCCACGATCACGCTCAAACCCAAATGGGCCGCAGTGACTGCAGCCGACAGGCCACCCGCACCCGAGCCCAGCACCAGCAGATCACAATTCAGTATCGAGTCGGTCATGTGAAACTCATTCGGCATAAATGGGGCGACCGGCACTGCGTCGAGCCAACATCGGTGAAACGCCACTGGCGCTGGCCAACTGAGCGGCACACTCGAGCAGCAATGGACCCAGTTCGATCATGCGCGCGCGCGTCAGTCGAGAGGCCGGACCCGCCACGCTCAAGGT
>CAWUNN010000411.1:0-2206 GCA_963923185.1 uncultured Limnohabitans sp.
AGCAGCAGGTGGTGCTGACAAAGCTGGGCAGTGCGGGGCTGCCCTCACTGAGCGTCAACACTTCGTAGCCAGTGGGGGTGACCAGCACGGTGTGCTCCCACTGGGCCGAGAGCGAATGATCGCGGGTCACGATGGTCCAGCCATCGCCCAACTCTTTGATGTCGCGACGCCCGGCATTGATCATGGGCTCGATCGTGAAAATCATGCCTGGCACCAATTCTTCCAAGGTGCCGGGGCGCCCATAATGCAAGACCTGGGGCTCTTCATGAAAGCCTTGTCCAATGCCATGTCCACAAAATTCGCGCACCACCGAATACCCCTGGCCTTCGGCGAATTTTTGGATCGCTGCACCGATGTCACCCAGGTGGGCCCCTGGCTTGACCTGCAAGATGCCATGCCACATGGCTTCGAACGTGAGCTGGCACAGCCGTTTGGCGGCAATCGAGGCCTCGCCCACCACAAACATGCGGCTGGTGTCGCCGTGCCACCCGTCTTTGATGACGGTGATGTCGATGTTGACGATGTCGCCTTTTTTCAGCACCTTTTCACTGGGAATGCCATGACAGACCTGGTGATTGATCGAGGTGCAAATCGATTTGGGATACGGCTTGTAGCCATTGGGGGCATAGTTCAAAGGCGCCGGAATGCAAGCTTGCACCTGAACCATGTAGTCATGGGCCAAGCGATCGATCTCATTGGTGGTGATGCCGGGTTGGACATGAGGCTGCAAGAAATCGAGCACCTCGGCAGCCAATCGACCCGCCACGCGCATGCCAGCGATGCCTTGCTGGTCTTTGATTTGGATGGACATGGCCTGATTATCCCCCATGTATACAGAAACCAAGTGGGCTCACATTAGAATCCCCGAGTGCTGCAACACCATACCTTGATCGAGGGGGCCAACGCCCTCAGCCCGTTTCGGGCGCAACAGCTTTTGAGCCGGCTGCAAGCCCAACAGCCCAGTGCAAAAGCAGTCACCGCTTGCCATCTGTACCTGGTCAGTTGGTCCGCTGAGCCCAGTGCCCAAGATGCCCAGACGCTGCAACGCTTGCTCAACCATGGCGCGGACGTGCCAGTGGCGCAGCAGGCCCAGACCCCTGTTTGGTGCGCATCGCCCCGTTTGGGCACCTTGTCGCCTTGGGCCTCCAAGGCCACCGACTTGGCGCGAAATTGTGGCTTGAAGGTGCAACGCATCGAGCGCGCCACCGAATACCGAATCCAGACCTCAGGTGCTGCCCCCAAGCCCTTGGACCCGCTTTGGCAGTTATGGGCTGAGTCCTTGCATGACCGCATGACCGAGTCGGTCTTTGCCCAGCGCCAAGATTTGTGGCAACTCTTTGAAGACAAAACCGCTGAACCCATGGCCCGAGTCGATGTGTCAGGGCAAGGGCGAAGCGCCCTGGAGCAAGCCAATGTGCGATGGGGCTTGGCTTTGGCCGATGACGAAATCGATTATTTGGTTCAAGCCTTCAAGCAGTTGCAGCGCAATCCCACCGATGTCGAGTTGATGATGTTTGCCCAGGCCAACTCTGAGCACTGTCGGCACAAGATTTTCAATGCCCAATTCAGCATCGACGGCCAAGCGCAAGATCACACCTTGTTTGGGATGATTCGGCACACCCACCAAGCCCACCCCGAGCACACCGTGGTGGCGTATGCCGACAATGCCTCGATCATGCAGGGCCACACCGTGCAGCGTTGGCTGGCGCGGCCTGAGCCTGGCGGTGCGCCCTATGTGGCCGAGACCGCGTTGCACCATGTGTTGATGAAGGTCGAGACCCACAACCACCCCACGGCCATCTCGCCGCATCCGGGCGCATCGACCGGAGCTGGGGGTGAAATTCGTGACGAGGGTGCCACCGGCCGGGGCTCAAAGCCCAAGGCGGGGCTCACCGGTTTCAGCGTGTCTCGCCTATGGGGTGGCAGTGCCGATCTGCCCCAAGGCAAACCCTCGCACATGGCCAGCCCCTTGCAGATCATGATCGAGGGACCCCTGGGTGGCGCTGCCTTCAACAATGAATTTGGCCGCCCCAATTTGTGCGGCTACTTCCGAGAGTACGAGCAAACCGTCGATGGCGTGGTGCGTGGCTATCACAAGCCCATCATGATCGCCGGTGGCCTGGGGCAAATCGACGCGACCCAAACCCACAAGCTGGACTTGCCCGCTGGGTCTTTGTTGATCCAATTGGGTGGGCCTGGCATGCGC
>CAWUNN010000412.1:0-2191 GCA_963923185.1 uncultured Limnohabitans sp.
TTTTCATCTTGATCGACACCCGCCGCTTGGGCTCGACCCAGTGGCTGGCTGATCGCATGCGCGACTTTGCCGACATCTTGCACGCCAGTCCAGCAGCCGACCCAGCGCAACCGGTGATCGTGCCCGGCGAGATCGAGTTGGGCAAAATGCGCCAACGCCAACGCTTGGGCATGACTCTTGATGCCACCACATGGGCCTTGTTGAATCAGCATGCGGCCCACTTGGAGGCCCAAGGGGGCGATCGGTCATGAGCGGGTGGCGTCAAAGCCTTTTTGGGTGGTGTGCTTTTGGAGTCTGCGCTTTGGGGGTTTGCACCGCCCAGGCGCAAGGCATGGCTTATCCACAAAAAGCCATTCGCATGATCGTGCCCTACGCGCCAGGTGGCAATGCCGACATCACGGCGCGCGTCATGGCCCGCAAAATGTCCGAAGGTTTGGGCCAGCCCATTGTGATCGACAACAAGGGTGGGGCCAACGGTGGCATCGGCACCGAGATGGTGGCCAAGGCCGCACCCGATGGCTACACCGTGTTGATGGTGGCCAGCGGGCCCATCGTCATCAACCCCGTTTTGTACGACAAGGTCAGCTACGACCCGCAACGTGATTTGCAACCGGTCAGTCTGGTGTTGACCTACCAATATGCATTGGTCACACCGGCCCAATCGCCTTGGCGAAGTGTGGCCGAATTGATGCAGGCTGCGCGCGAGCAGCCAGGCAGCCTGTCGTATGGCTCGGCTGGCATTGGTGCCGGCGGCCACTTGGCGGCTGAATGGCTGGCTGAAAGTGCCCGTGTCAAACTCTCGCATGTGCCTTACAAGGGCAATGCACCCGCTTTGGCCGATTTGTTGGGGGGTGTGCTCAGCTTCACCTTTGACACCGTGGTGACCACGGTGCCCCATGTGCGATCGGGTCGGCTGCGCGCGTTGGCGGTTTCGGGCGCCAAACGGGCCCAGGCCTTGCCCCAAGTGCCAACCTTGCAAGAGCTGGGCTACAAAGATTTTGAAGTCTCGCAATTTGTCGGTTTGATGGTGCCTGCCAAAACCGATGTGGCGGTGGTGCGCCGGCTTCAAGAAGAAGTCGTTCGGGCTCTGAAATCCCCCGAAGTCATTGAGCGGTTGCAAAATGAGGGCGGCAATGAACTGGTGGGCAGCACACCCGAGGCTTTTGCCGCTGTCATCGCCCGCGAGTTGGGGCAGTACCGAAAATGGATTCAAAACACCCATGTTTCAAAGGACTGACATGTACACCGTCGATGTGTTGGTGCAAGGCTACCCAGGCAAATCGCTGTGCCATGGGGGCTTGGGCTGGAGCACGGTCACCCTGATGCGTGGGCAAGGCCGAACGCTCTTGGTCGATGTCGGCGCCTTTGGTGTGCGCCGAGAGTTGCGCCATCAATTGCAAGCCCAAGGCGTGCAGCCCGAAGAGGTCACCGATGTATTTTTGACGCATGCACATTACGACCATGCAGTCAATTTCACTTTATTTCCAAACGCCAAGGTGTGGATCGGTGAGCAAGAGCTGAGCTGGGCCGCGGCGCAGCCCCCAGGTTTCAACCCCTTGCCCGAGTTGTATGTGGCCGAGCTGATGCGCTCTGCGCGTGTCCAACGCTTGCAGGCAGGCGATGAAATTGCCCCTGGCTTGACCACACTGGCGGCTCCAGGTCACACCCCAGGTCATTTGCTTTTGTACTTGAAGGCTCAGACGCCAATCTTGTTCACGGGCGATGCCGCCAAAAATCGCGCCGAGCTGTGCTCGCGTGAAGTCGATGCCACAGGTGACGCACAAGCCAGCCGCCAAAGCATCGATCAAATCTGGTCGGTGTGGCGACAAGTGCCTGGCACGGTCCTGATCCCGGGGCATGATCTGTCGATGATTTTGGACGCCAAGGGTCAACCCCAGTACCTGGGTGAGCGCAAAGCTGGCATTGCCGCTTGGTTTTCTGAATCCATCCACGAGATGCACACCTTTGACTTGGGACAGCCCCAAGCTTTTGGTGCAGGCTATCGCACCCCATGACCTGTGTCAGTCGGCCTTGGCCCCAGAGTCCTTGACGGCCTGTGCCCAGCGCGGCCATTCTTTGCGGATGTAAGCCCCATATTGCGCAGGCGTGCCGCCATGAATGTCAGCCCCTTGGGCCAGCAGCTTGGCGCGCACATCGGCGTGCTGCAAGGCCTTGTTGATCTCTGCGTTCA
>CAWUNN010000413.1:0-2190 GCA_963923185.1 uncultured Limnohabitans sp.
GTGGCGGCAGGCTTGCGGGTGTGGGTCAGCACCCGTTGTGCGCTCTCTAGATTGCCGCTTGTACCCATTGGCCAACCGGTGGCGGGGTTGCACAGCGTGCCCTTCACGCCCGCTCAAGCCAGGGTGGGATTGATGCTCAGTTTGATCCGCGAGCAGGCGTCGTGACCGGCGCTGCGTGCCGCGCCCTGTTCAGCGCAGGGCTTGAAAGGCGCGTTCTTTGATCTCGTCCACGCTGCCCATGCCACTGATGGCGCGGTACTGCGGGGCGGCCGCGGGTTGGGCTTTGGCCCAGTTGGAGTAATAGTCGACCAGCGGACGGGTTTGTGCGTTGTACACATCCAGGCGTTTGCGCACGGTCTCTTCTTTGTCGTCATCGCGCTGAATCAGCGGCTCACCCGTCACATCATCGCGATCGGCCACCTTGGGTGGGTTGAACTTGACATGGTAGGTGCGACCACTGGCCACGTGAGCGCGCCGCCCGCTCATGCGCTCGATGATGGCCTCAAAGGGCACATCGATCTCCAGCACAAAGTCCAGCTTGACGCCGGCGGTCTTCATGGCTTCTGCTTGTGGGAGGGTGCGCGGAAAACCGTCGAACAAAAAGCCCTTGGCGCAATCGGCTTGTGCAATGCGCTCTTTGACCAAACCGATGATGATGTCGTCGCTGACCAAGCCGCCCGAGTCCATGACCTTTTTGGCTTCCAGGCCCAAGGGGGTGCCGGCCTTGACGGCGGCGCGCAACATGTCACCGGTTGAAATTTGTGGAATGCCAAAACGATGACAAATGAAAGTGGCTTGCGTGCCTTTGCCAGCGCCCGGTGCGCCCAATAGGATCAGTTTCATGTGCGTGTGTCTTCGGCTGTCGTTTGCCTTGAGGATATCACGCACACCCTTGGGTGTGGCTTACAAAGAGAACAGTCGCCTAACGCGCTCAAGATCTTGCGCAGTGTCCACACCAGGGCTGGGGTTGTCGTGGGTGATGTGCACCGCGATGCGGTGTCCATGCCACAGCGCCCGCAGCTGTTCCAGCGCCTCTATTTGCTCCAGCGGGGCGACCGGCAAGCTGGGGTATTTCTTCAAAAAATGACAACGGTAGGCGTAAATGCCCAAATGCCGCAATGGGGCGGGTTGGGGCAGGTGCACCAGACCCTGGGCATTGGCATCGCGCCACCAAGGCATGGGGGCGCGGCTGAAGTACAGCGCCGTGCCCTTGGCATCCAACACGGTTTTGACGACATGGGGGCTTTGAAACTCGGCCACATCGCTGATCGGATGGGCCGCCGTGGCCATGTCGCAGTCGGGTCGATCTTGCAAACTCTGCGCCACCGCATTGATCAATTCGGGCTCGATCAGGGGCTCATCGCCTTGCACATTGACCACCAACTCTTGCTCGTCCAAACCCAGCAATTCGCAGGCTTGGGCCAATCGGTCGCTGCCGCTGGGGTGGTGCGCCGAGGTCATCACACTGGGCACACCGTGCATGGCGCAAACGCGCTCAATTTCCTCATCATCGGTGGCCACCACCACCGAGCGGGCGTTGGATTTGAGTGCTTGTTGGGCGACCCGAATCACCATGGGCACGCCTGCGATCTCAAGCAAGGCCTTGTCGGGCAAGCGAGTCGAGGCCCGCCTGGCCGGAATCAGGGCGGTGAAGAGCGGGGCACTCACTCGCCCAATTCCTCGGGCTTTAAGGCGCGCGCCTGGGCTTCTAGCAAAACGGGAATGCCATCGCGCACGGGATAAGCCAAGCGCGCCGAGCGCGAGATCAGCTCTTGGGTTTGCGCCTGGTATCTCAAGGGCCCTTTGGTGATGGGGCAGACCAACAATTCGAGCAATTTGGTGTCCATGGGCTCCATCATATCGGTGAACGCAATCGCTGGTCGATGCGCTCGACCAGCGCGCTGGGCAGCTCGACATGCAGGGGCACGGCCCACACCTCGGGGTGATGGGGCCAAATTTTGACGGCGTCTTTTTCGGTGCACAACCATGTGCCTGGCGCGCTGGGGTGCCAATCGTGCAACGGGTCGTGGTCGCCCAAGGCCCGGGTTTGATCCAATCGCAAGCCCATGTCGCGCAGGCCAGCAAAAAAACCTTGCGGTTGAGCGATGGCGGCCAGCGCATGCAAGGGCCCTGGCAAACTCTCAATGGGCTTGCTCTGGCCTTGTCCGTTGATGGCTTGGTGACTCAAGC
>CAWUNN010000414.1:0-2189 GCA_963923185.1 uncultured Limnohabitans sp.
ATAATCAATTGTATGCTCAACGAACCGCTGTATTTCAAAAGCCCGACACGTTTCAGGGCGGTGTCAGGCTCATTAAAATGGGTCCATGGCCACCCAAAAACCACCCACACCTCAGGTTGTGCCCTCGCGCGATGAGGGCGACTCCTTAGTCTTAGATCGCATCACCCAGCGCACCCAACCACCCCAGATGTTTCAGGTGGTGATGCTCAATGACGACTACACCCCCATGGAGTTTGTGGTGTTGGTGTTACAAGAGTTTTTCAACAAAGACCGCGAAACGGCCACTCAAATCATGTTGAAAATCCATTTGGATGGCAAAGGGGTTTGCGGTGTTTACTCCAAAGACGTGGCCGCCACCAAGGTCGACCAGGTCTCGGATGCCGCCAATCAGTCAGGTCATCCACTGCAGTGCTTGATGGAACCCGTTGAATAATGCAAACTGACCCCCAATTGTTAAAAATAACATTTCTCACCACGCAAGCTTGAAGGAAACCAAATGATCGCCCAAGAACTTGAAGTCAGCTTGCACATGGCCTTTGTCGAGGCCAGACAACAGCGACACGAATTCATCACCGTGGAACACCTGTTGTTGGCGCTGCTGGACAACCCCAGCGCCGCCGAAGTGTTGCGCGCCTGTGCGGCCAACACCGATGATTTGCGCAAGTCTTTGACCACCTTCATCAAGGACAACACCCCTCAGGTGGCTGGCACCGAAGAGGTCGACACCCAACCCACCCTGGGTTTTCAGCGGGTCATTCAGCGCGCCATCATGCATGTGCAAAGCACGGGCAATGGCAAAAAAGAAGTCACTGGCGCCAATGTGTTGGTCGCCATTTTTGGTGAAAAAGATTCGCATGCGGTGTACTACCTGCATCAGCAAGGGGTCACCCGATTGGATGTGGTCAATTTCATTGCCCATGGCATCAAGAAAACCGATCCTCCCGAGCCCGCCAAGCCGGCCGAGTCCAACGCCTCTGAGGGCGAAGAGGCGGGACCCGAGAAAAACGAAAAGGCCTCGGCCCTTGAGCAGTTCACCCTGAATCTGAATCAAGCGGCCAAGGAAGGCCGCATCGATCCTTTGATCGGTCGCGAGTACGAGGTCGAGCGTGTGATTCAGATTTTGTGCCGCCGGCGCAAAAACAATCCCTTGTTGGTGGGTGAGGCCGGTGTCGGCAAAACCGCCATCGCCGAGGGCTTGGCCTGGCGCATCACCCAAAGCGATGTGCCCGAGGTGTTGGCCGATGCCCAAGTGTTCTCGCTGGACATGGGGGCTTTGTTGGCCGGGACCAAATACCGTGGTGATTTTGAGCAACGGCTCAAAGCCGTGTTGAAGTCATTGAAAGACCGACCGCATGCGATTTTGTTCATCGATGAGATCCACACCTTGATCGGTGCAGGGGCGGCATCGGGGGGCACTTTGGATGCCTCGAACCTGCTCAAGCCAGCACTCAGCTCGGGTCAGTTGCGTTGCATTGGCGCGACCACGTTCACCGAATACCGTGGCATCTTCGAGAAAGACTCGGCCTTGTCGCGGCGCTTTCAAAAGGTCGATGTGGTCGAGCCCACGGTGGAGCAGACGATTGACATCCTCAAAGGGCTCAAGTCGCGCTTTGAAGAGCACCACAACGTGCGCTACGCCAACACCGCTTTGCAAGCTGCGGCCGAGCTCAGTGCCAAGTACATCAACGACCGTCATTTGCCCGACAAGGCCATTGACGTGATCGACGAGGCCGGTGCTGCCCAGCGCATCTTGCCCCAGTCCAAGCGCAAAAAAACCATTTCACGCACCGAGATCGAGGACATCGTGGCCAAGATCGCGCGCATCCCGCCGGCCAATGTCTCCAACGATGATCGCTCCAAGTTGCAAACCCTGGAGCGCGACCTCAAGAACGTGGTGTTTGGCCAAGACAAGGCCCTGGAGGTCTTGTCCGCTGCGGTCAAGATGGCCCGCTCAGGTCTGGGTAAAAACGACAAACCGATTGGTGCCTTTTTGTTCAGCGGCCCCACGGGCGTGGGCAAAACCGAAGCCGCCAAGCAGCTGGCCTACATCATGGGCATTGACCTCATTCGCTTTGACATGTCCGAGTACATGGAGCGCCATGCGGTCAGTCGCTTGATCGGTGCGCCCCCGGGTTATGTGGGCTTTGACCAAGGCGGCTTGCTGACCGAGGCGGTCACCAAGAAGCCCC
>CAWUNN010000415.1:0-2172 GCA_963923185.1 uncultured Limnohabitans sp.
CGTCTCGTGGGCTCGGAGATGTGTATAAGAGACAGGGCCTCGGCCGTTGACTTGGATGCCACCTTCCATCATCAGCGCCCAAGTGACCAGACCGCCTTGGGGGGTGGCCCAAGACCCATGGCCTTGGTAGGCGCCCAGATCGGCTTGATCGGCCCCGATCAAGTCGCCCCAATCCAAGGCGGTGCCGTCGTTGCCCACATGGCCGGCGTAATTGGCCGTGGACATCTGTGGGATGTGCCGTTGAACCCGTTGGGGGTTGCCGCCAAAGCCATTGCAGGCCAGCAACAAGGCGTCACAGGCCACATGCTCCAACGCCCCATCGGGCCTGAGGTAGCCCACCCCCAATGCCCCCACCAAGGGGTCCCAGTGCAGCACTCGTGCATGGGCCTGGGTCAGCACCGCAATTCCAGCGGCATCGGCCGCTTGCATCAAGCGTTGCATGAGCCCGGCACCTGTGCGCTCGGGCACCGCATGCATGCGATGCACCGAATGACCGGGGTATAAAAACCCATCGAGCACCTCCCACACCAGGCCGTGTTGGTGTTGCAACTCATCCAGGGCCGGCCCGATGTGGCGGGCATAGGCATGGGCCAACACCGGATCGGCCAAGCCCTTGGCCTTGTGTTGGATGTCTTGCACGAACAGCTCGGGCGAATCGGCGATGCCCTTGAGTTGTTGTGCCCGTGTGCCCGGGGCTGGAATGAAACCCGAGGACAAAGCGGTCGAGCCTTGGGCCGTGGCGTCGCGCTCAAGCACCACGCATTCAATGCCTTGACGCGACAGATTCAAGGCCGCCGTCAGGCCGCAAGCGCCGGCGCCCACGATCACCACCGGCACATGCGCAGCATCGGTGGGCACGGGGGTGGAACTGAGGCTGGGGGACATGCTCAATGGGTGCCGATCTGCTGGGCCAACTCTTGGCAAGTCAAGACCTGGGCCACTGTGGCCATGTCGGCGATCGATGTTTGATGCACTTGCTCAGTGAATGCGGCGCAGCCATCGGACAACACCAGGGTGTGGTAATCGCGCATGTGGGCGTCGCGCACCGTGCTGGCCACGCCGCCGTTGGTGACGATGCCGCACACGGCCACGGTGTGCACCCCCGCACGGCGCAATGCCCAATCGAGCTGGGTATTGAAAAATGCCGAGTAGGCCACTTTGCACACGCTGAAATCGACCAAGCCTTCAAGTGCGTCGACATCTTGTTGTCCCCAGCTGCCTGGGGCAAAGTCACCTTGACGCAAAAAAGGACGCAAGGATTTCAAGTGCGGTGAAATCATGGGCTCGCCTTGGGCGTTGGGCCACAAGGTGAAGTGCGAGCTGACCACCAGCCCCCCCGCTTGTTTGACTTGGCGCGCCAATGGGGCGATGCGCTCTGGCAAAGCTTGCGCCAGCGGGTTGGCCGACTTGCCACGGGCATAGGCCCCGTCGGGGTGCAAAAAATCATTTTGCAAATCGATCACGATCAGGGCCATGGCCCCGGGGTTCATGCTCATGCGACCTCCTGGGTGATCAACAACTGGCCCAATTCATCGACACGGGCCACAAAGCCGGGCTCTAGCCACAAGGTGGTGTCAAGCTGTTCCAAAATGGCGGGGCCTCGCACCTGGGTGCCCACGGGCAATTGCAAGCGATCAAAGCGCTGGGCACTGAACCAGCGCCCTTGGTGGTAGACCTGCTGCTCGCCCAAGGCCTGGGTGCTGCCAGCGCCTTTGGGGGCCAGCATGGACAGATCAAATTTGGGGCGCACCCCGATGCGGGCATAGCGCAAGTTCATCACCCGAATGGCTGGACCTTGCAACAGTCGGCCAAAGGCTTCTTGGTAGGCGGCCTCGAAGGCTTGTCCAATGGCCTCGATCGACAAGCGATCGGCTGAGACTTTGACCTGCAAGGTGTGGGTTTGACCCACGTAATGCATGTCCAGCACCACCTGTTCTTCGACTCTGACAAAGGTCACGCCGGCACTGTCCAGGCGCTGTTGGCCACGCGCGGCCAGTACGCTCAAATGCTGTGACAGACCCAGCAAATCCAATTCGTCCAGCCCCTGGTTCAGGGTTTGCACGGCATCGTGGCGCATGTCGGCCATGACGCAACCCAAGGCCGAGGTCACGCCAGGGTAGCGCGGCACGATCCCCACGGCCACGCCCACTTCGCGCATCATGGCGCAGACGT
>CAWUNN010000416.1:0-2171 GCA_963923185.1 uncultured Limnohabitans sp.
ATCAAATCCAAGTGGCGCAAGCCCAGTTTTACCCCAGTGTTCATTTGGGATTGTTTGCCGGCTATGACGCAATTTCGCCTGAACAACTGATCAACCCAGGCAATCGGCAATATGGCGTGGTGCCGGCCCTGCGCTTGCCCATTTTTGAAGGCGGCAGGTTGACCGCTCAGCTCAATGAACGCCAGGCCCAAAGACAGGCTGCCGTGGCCATCTACAACCAAACCGTGCTGCAAGCGGTGCGCCAAGCGGCCGACGCCCTGGTGTCGGTGCAATCGTCCGCTCATCAATTGGCGCTGCAACGCCAAGCCCTTGATCAAAGTCTGCACACTTGGCAATTGACCCAACAACGCGCACAAGCAGGGCTGGCCCCTCAAATGAGCGTGCTGGCCACCCAGATCAAAGTGGGTGAACTCAAACTGGTCTTGGCGGACTTGCAGGCCCAACAACTGAACGCGCAAATCGATCTCTCACTGGCACTGGGTGGCGGATGGTCTGAACCCCAAGCCCAGCCCTGATCCGGCCCGTGTCCTTCATTCAAAGCACTTCATCATGAACATCTCCGCACCATTTTCTCCGGCCCGTCGCAAAGGGCTGATGCTGGTGGCCTCATTGGTGGCCGCTGGGGCTTTGGCCTGGACCGGCTACGAGTGGTTGGTGGCCAGCCAACGGCAATTCACCGACAACGCATATGTGATGGGGCATGTGACTCAGATCACGCCTCAAATTGCAGGCACCGTGGCAGAAGTCAGAGCCGAAGAAACCGACTCGGTTCAGGCCGGCCAAACCCTGATTCGTTTGGACCCAGCCGACGTGGCCGTGTCGTTGGCGCAAGCCGAGGCCCAGTTGGCGCAAACGGTTCGCGACACAGCCGCCTTGTACGCGCAAACCAACCAACTGTCTGAATTGTGGCAGTCCAAAAAATCAGAGGCTGCGCGATCCCAAGCCGATGTCGATCGACTGCAAGCCGACGTGCAACGCCGCCAACCCTTGTTGCCAAGCGGCGCCGTGGGACAAGAAGAATACGACCGTTCGGTGCGCCTGCTCGAGGCAGCGCGCCAAAACTTGGGGGCCGCTCAAGCCGCTGTGCGCGCCGCCCACGAGCAATGGCTTGCCAGTCTGTCTCAAACCCAAGGCGTGCCCATTGCGCGTCATCCCAACGTGTCGAGGGCGGTGGCCCATTTGCGTGAAGCCGATCTCGCCATGCAGCGCGTGAACATTCGAACCCCCATCTCGGGCCATGTGGTCAAGCGCAACGTGCAAGCCGGACACCGGGTCCAGCCTGGCGCCCCGCTGATGACGGTGGTGTCTTTGGATCAGCTGTGGGTGGATGCCAACTTCAAAGAGGGCCAACTGAGCGACATCCGCATCGGCCAGCCCGTTGAATTAGAGTCTGATGTGTTTGGCTCCAAAGTGATCTTTCATGGCAAGGTCATGGGCTTGGGTGCAAGCACCGGCGCGGCCTTTGCTCTGTTGCCAGCACAAAACGCCACGGGCAACTGGATCAAGGTCGTGCAACGGGTACCGGTGCGCATCTCTTTGGATGCCAAAGAACTGGCCAGCCACCCCTTGCGCGTGGGCTTGTCCATGGAAGTGACGGTCGACACCCATGACCGCAGCGGCCGCATGCTCTCTGAAGCCAGCACGGCCAACGCCGTTCAAGCCAGCCCCGACGATGCCAGCCCTGATCCACGCTTGCAACGCAAAATCGATCAGATCATTGCGGCCAACTCGCCTGTGGTGCGTCGCTGAACATGGCCACCACTGCGGCAGGCGCTTCGGTGCCCCAACCCTTGCACGGCAGCCAACTGCTGTGGGGCACTTTGGCGTTGTCCTTGGCCACCTTCATGAATGTGCTGGACACCTCGATCGCCAATGTCTCGATTCCAGCCATCTCGGGTGACGTCGGGGTCAGCCCCAACCAAGGCACGTGGGTCATCACCAGCTTTGGGGTGGCCAATGCCATCTCTGTCCCGTTGACTGGCTGGTTGACCCAACGCTTTGGCGCCGTGCGCTTGTTTGTCGCCAGTGTGCTGTTGTTTGTGTTGGCCAGCGGTCTGTGCGGCCTGGCCACTTCGCTGGAAGCGTTGGTTTTTTTTCGGGTCTTGCAAGGCTTGGTGGCAGGCCCCATGATTCCTGTCTCTTATACACATCTGACGCTGCCGACGATCTAC
>CAWUNN010000417.1:0-2162 GCA_963923185.1 uncultured Limnohabitans sp.
GCTGAGGCGTAGGCCACCACCGACCCCTTGGTGGCCTACGCCTCAGCCGATGTCGTGATCATCGCCACCCCCACCGATTACGACCCTAAGAACCTCTACTTCGACACCCGAAGCGTCGAGTCGGTGATCGAGCAGGTGCTGGCTTGCAACGACCACGCGTTGATGGTCATCAAGTCCACCGTGCCCGTGGGTTTCACGAACAGCATGCGCGAGCGCTTTGCAAGCGATCGCATCGTCTTCAGCCCGGAGTTTTTGCGCGAAGGCAAGGCGCTGTACGACAACCTGTATCCCAGCCGCATCGTGGTGGGCGAACAAAGCGAGCGCGCCCGTCAATTTGCCCAATTGTTGCAACAAGGGGCCCTGAAAGCCGATGTTCCCACATTGCTCACGGGCAGCACCGAGGCCGAGGCCATCAAGCTGTTTGCCAACACCTACTTGGCCATGCGGGTGGCTTACTTCAACGAGCTGGACTCGTATGCGGCCTCGCACGGCCTGGACACGCGCCAAATCATCGATGGGGTGTGTCTGGACCCACGCATTGGCAACCACTACAACAACCCCAGTTTTGGTTATGGGGGCTATTGCCTGCCCAAAGACACCAAACAGTTGCTGGCCAACTACGATCAGGTGCCCCAATCGCTGATCGGGGCCATCGTGACGGCCAACAGCACCCGCAAGGACTTTGTGGCGCAAGAGATTTTGAACCGCAAACCGGCGGTGGTGGGCGTTTATCGGCTGGTGATGAAAGCCGGCTCAGACAATTGGCGTGCCAGCAGCATCCAAGGCATCATGAAACGCATCAAAGCCAAGGGCGTTCAGGTGGTGGTCTATGAGCCAGCCATGAAAGAGGCCGAGTTTTTCAAATCCCCCGTGCTGCACGATTTGGTTCAGTTCAAAGCCCAGGCAGATTTGATCGTGGCCAACCGCATCACCCCCGAGCTGGCCGATGTGCGCGACAAGGTCTACACGCGCGACCTCTTTGGCAAAGACTGAACCAGGGCTTGGACTGGCACCCCAGTCAATCCCACCCAGGCCTCAGCCACACACCACCCAGTCTTCGATCAGCTGCGCCGTCTCGCGCACCGGCAAGCCCATGATGCCGCTGTAGCTGCCGCGAATCGAGGCGATGCGCGCCGATGCCCTGCCCTGTATGGCATAGGCACCGGCCTTGCCCATGGGCTCGCCACTGGCCACATACGACTGGATCCAAGCCGGGCTTAATTCATCAAAGCGCACCACCGACACGCTCAAGGCCGTGCGAACGCGACGCCCATGGGCCACGGCCACGGCGGTCAGCACCCGATGGGCTTGGCCCGACAAGGCGCGCAACATGCGGCGGGCGTCGGCGGGGTTTTGGGGTTTACCCAAAATTTGGCGCCCCAAGGCCACCGTGGTGTCGGCGCACAACAGCGGCGCCGCGGGCAAGCCTCGATCTTTCAGGCGTTGCATGGCGGCTTGTAACTTGAGCAGCGTCACGCGCTGCACGTAGGTGGCGGGGGCTTCGTGGCCGTGCACCACCTCCAAAGCTTCGGCATCGTCGCTGGCCTCGGGCAGCAACAATTGATGCGCCACGCCGATTTGATCAAGCAGTTGGCGCCGGCGTGGGCTTTGCGATGCCAGGTAAATGAAAGCGCTTTTCATTCGCGGTGATAGGGGTGATGGGCCAGCACCGACCAGGCCCGATACAGCTGCTCGACCAACAACACCCTGACCATGGCGTGCGGCAAGGTCAGGTCTGACAAACGGATGCGCTCTTGGGCCTGTTCGCGCAGCATCGGATCCAGGCCATCGGGTCCGCCGATCACCAAGGCCACCTCTTGGCCCAAGCCCTGCCAGTGCTTCAGCCGCTGGGCCAAATCGAGCGTGCGCAGGCGCTCACCGCGCTCATCCAACACCACGCGGTAGGTGTCTTTGGAGCAAGCCGCTTCAATGCGTTCGCGCTCGGCGGCCATCAGGGCTTGAGCCGACTTTTGACCGCGGGGTTCGGCCTTCAAGGCCTTGAGTTGCAATTTGATCTCGGGTGGAAAGCGCTTGGCATAGTCGTCCCAAGCGGTTTGGGCCCAATCAGGGACTTTCTGCCCGATGGCCACCACCAAAAGTTTCATGCCTGACGTGCAGCCGATTTGCGAGCGGGGCTCTTGGACTTGGATGAGGGGGCGGCC
>CAWUNN010000418.1:0-2159 GCA_963923185.1 uncultured Limnohabitans sp.
TGTTGTAAGGACCAGCCAATCCCACGCTGGAGATTTGCATGATTTCCTTGGCCAAGGCCTGCCCCTCGGGTGCGATTTGCTCCAAGGTGATTTGCGGAAAACGCTTGGGCGCACCCGGGGCAGGTGGGGTTTGGGCTTGGCTGGACAAGCCCAAGCTGCACATGGCCAGTGTCAGGGCTTTTTTGAAGACAGATTGCATGAGGGTCATCCTTTGAGTCGCGCGAACTTCACTGCGAACTTGGGCATTATGCGGCCAGAAAGACCTGTGTGCAGTCACGCACGCCATCACTGGGCCAATCGATCGGCCTTGAGTTTGGCTTTGTCGGCCTTCAGGTTGGTGTCGACCGCGGTGATTGTGCTTTTGTCGCTGGCGATCTGAGCTTGGTCGCGCGCCACCGCCGTGGCATTGTGGGCAGCCTTGTCGACTTTCAGCTGAGCCTTGTCGGCTTTGAGCTGGGCGTGCGCTGCCAAGGACTGTGCTTGGTCTGTGGACACTTGTTGCTTGTCGGCGATGACGCTGAGGCCATTGGCTTTGGCGGCCCAGCTGCACATGGGGCTGCCCAAGGGGCTGCCCAAAGCCATGGCCACGGCCATGGCACGCAGGTGGTGGGATGAATGCCGTTTCATGATCCATTTCCTTACAAAGTTGAAACTTAAAGACTATCACCGCCTTGGCCATGCCCAAGCGCGAAACAAGTGAGCCATGCCATCCAAAGCAGCGTGGCATGCACATGACCGATGCACTTGATCCGTCAGAAAGAAGCGATGTCCCCAATATCCGAGTGGGGGGCGGGGGTTCGTCTGAATGGATACAGTGCCCCACCAAACCATTCAAAGGACCCCATGTCACTGCTCGATTCATTCATCCATGGCGACGCCCTGTCTCAAATCATGATGGAGGGGCACAACCCCCATGCCCGTCAAAAGTTGGACACACCGGTGGCCAATGCCTTGCGTCAACACATCCAAGCCCCTGACACCTTATTGGCCTTTGTCTGTGGTCGCGAGGTCATGGCAGGCTCTGCCGTTTGGGCCCTGACCCGTCAACAACTGCTGGTGGTGCATGGCAAGCCACAAGCCGTCACCCGTTTGGCTTTGAATCAGATCCAGGGCTTTGAGGCGGTGCGCGGCAAGTACGGTCACACCTTGCGCGTGAACACCTCCGACCGCACACTGTCCATCTATGGCGCCGATCGCGAATTGGCACAGGCCATGCATCAAGCCCTGTTGGATGCTGGCGTGAGCAGCCGCTTTGACCCCCGTGCCCCTTTGGGCACGATGTGGGCCACTTATTCGGGCCCTCACCCCAGCGTCGATCAGTGTCTGTCTGACGCCAGGCAGCGCCTGGCGGCCTGATACAAGCGTCCAACCGCCAGGGCCCTCGCAGGCCCTCGCAGGCCATCCCACGACCTGTGGCGTCGCAGCTGACACCGACACGACTGTGTGACGATTTCTGGGTTTGAAGCCACCCGGCTTTGTTCTTAGAATGAAAGCAAAACACAGGAGACACGATGTCACGACGCCGCTTCTTGGGCGCCACTGGCCTGACGGCCACACTGGCTGCGCCCGCATTCGCCCAATCTCAACCGGTCATCCGCTGGCGCTTGGCTTCGAGCTGGCCCAAAAGCCTGGACACCATCTGGGGGGCGGCCGACCTCATGGCCAAACGGGTCAGCGCAGCCACCGGCGGCAAATTTGAAATCAGCGTCTTTGGGCCTGGTGAAATCGTGCCCGCATTCGGTGTGGCCGATGCGGTCACCCAAGGCTCGGTCGAATGCGCCCACACCTCGTCGGTGTTCTTTTTTGGCAAAGACCCCACCTTTGCCTTCGATGGCGCCATCCCCTTTGGCATGACCACCCGCCAAACCGACGGCTGGATGTTTGACGGCGGCGGTCTGGGCCTGCTGCGCGACTTTTACAAAGAGTACAACATCGTCAACTTCCCCTGTGGCAACACCGGCACCCAAATGGCCGGTTGGTTCCGCAAAGAAATCAAAAGCCTGGCCGACATCAAAGGCTTGAAATTTCGCTCGGGCGGCTTTGGTGGCTTGATTTGGCAGCGCTTGGGCGCTGTGCCGCAAAACATCCCCGGTGGCGAAATTTACCAAGCCTTGGAAAAAGGCACCATCGACGGTGCAGAGTTCGTCGGTCCCTACGAC
>CAWUNN010000419.1:0-2156 GCA_963923185.1 uncultured Limnohabitans sp.
CAGCCATTGACGCACGCCTTCATGGCGATCATCCAGCACCACCACTTGCTGTGCGCGCCAACGCTGCCAGATGTCTGGGCTGAGTTCAGACAAGGCCGAGCGGCGTGCGATCACCGCAAAATTCAATCCAATGGCCTCGTCCATCAGGCGGCCATCGTCGAGCTCGGGTTGCACAAAGATCTGGCCTGCCCACTCGTTGGACCCTAGCCAGACACCAGGGCCCAGTCTGGGGGAGGGGAACTGAAAAATCTCAGGCTGACCCGATAGAAACTTGGCGTCGCGCTCGCGTGCCGCCTGTGGATCGGTGGTTTGGATGATGTCGCCCAATCGCACCGCCAATTCAATGAAGTCCCGCACATGGGGCAGACGTTCACTGGCATAAGTGTCCAGCAAATCATCGGGTGCGCCCGATCGAAGGACTGCGGACAACTTCCAGGCCAAATTGGCCACATCTCGCACCGCCGCGCACATGCCTTGGCCCAAAAAGGGTGGGGTTTGATGGGCGGCGTCGCCCGCCAACAACACCCGCCCTTGTCGCCACTGCTGGGCGATCAGCGAGTGAAAGGTGTAGATGACGGCACGCTCGATCTCGGCTTGCTCGGGTTTCAGCCAAGGTGACACCAGTCCCCAAAGGGTGTCGGTCTGCACCATCTGCTGGGGGTCATCGCCCGGCATCAACATGATCTCAAAACGTCGTCGATTGCCCGTGACATTGCAATACGTCATGGGGCGCGCTGGATCGCAGTGCTGAACCGTGTGATCGGGCAGGGTGGACACGGGGCCCTTCAATCGCACATCAAACACCAGCCAAGGCTGGTGCAGCCCCAAATCTTGCATGGCCGTGTTCAGGTGCTTGCGCACCATCGAGCGGCCACCATCGCATCCCACCACATATCGAGCTTGAATGGACTGGGTCGTTCCATTGCCCGGGTGTTGGATGGTCAACGTCACCTGGTCGGGGTCTTCATGCAGAGAAAGCACTTCGCACGGACTGATCACCTGCACTTGGGGATGCTGCTGCACACCTTGGCGCAACACCGCTTCGAGCTCAGGCTGATGAAAGTAATGGTTGCTGGCCCAGCCGTGTGGCCCTCGCACTTGGGTGCCTCCCCTGATCAACAAGGTTTCGCCCAGGGCATTGTTGAAATGCATGCCCACCAAACCGGGTCGTGAAATCTCTTGCATCCGGGTGGCCAATCCCACCGATTGAAAGACCCGCATCACTTCACCGTCAAAGTGGATGGCGCGCGGCAGCGGGTAGATCTGGGCATCGCGCTCGATCACGGCCACTTGCAAGCCTTGCTTGCCCAAAAAATTGGCCAGCAAAGCGCCTGCGGGGCCATAGCCCACAATGGCCACATCATGCACACTGGGGCTCATGCGGGGTATCCCATCTGTTGCTTCATGTCGCTGACCCATGCTTGTCGCGATCTGAATTGGGGTCGGCTGCGGGCCAAGGTCTCGGCTTGCGCCATGACGGCCTCATCGCTTTGATCCAAGTCGATGGCCTCGCGCAGGGGTTGCTCACAGTACCAAGGCATGTCCATGAAAATTTCCAGCCGATTGCCCTCGGGGTCGCGGAAATAAATCGAGATGGCGTTGCCATGGGTGGCACAAACCAAGTCGGTGACATCTTTTTCGGCGCTCACCCGATCGCGCACTTCGCGCAAGGTGGCCAAATCCGGCACCCGCAATGAAATCTGGTTGATGACGCTGAAGGTCAAATCCTCTGGGCGCCCCGTGGCCAACACAATTTGATGATGCTCTTGAGGGTCGCGGCTCAAAAAAACCAATTGGGTGGGTCCCAACCAGCCCCGGTCGGTGACGGTGAAGCCCAGTACCTGGGCATAAAAGCTGGCCATGCGCGACACATCGCGCACATAAAAACCCATGTGGCTGAAGCTCAACGCACCAGGACGGGACAAAAGAGAGGCCATGATAGAACTCCTGATAATGAGAGCCAGTTTAAGGATCTGAGGTCTTATAAAGTTTAATGGTTTATCCCATTGTGAGAATATAGATTATTTTGAATGATGGCTCATGGTCCAAAGCCATGACTCACCTACCGCACCACAGGAGACACCCGATGAGACGCATCCCGAAGATGGGCTTGGCCCTTGCGATCTGGCTGATGGCCAGCCTGGGCTGGGCCCAAG
>CAWUNN010000420.1:0-2148 GCA_963923185.1 uncultured Limnohabitans sp.
CTAATCTCGGGCGCACATCGGCCAAATCCAAAATCACCTGCTTGCTCTCCAGCTTCAGCGGCAAATGCGCGGCGATGGTGTCGGCCAACCGACCCGCATCGTCGATGCTGGCAATCGAGGTCAAAATTTCGGGAGGGATTTTTTTGTTCAGCTTGACGTACTGGTCAAATTGCTGCAAAACCGCACGGCGCAAGGCCTCGACTTCGGTATCGGCTTGGGTGGCATCGATTTGAATCGGGGCCACTTCGGCCACAAAGTGTTCGGCCGCGTCTTCGATGTGCAACACGCGCGCACGCTGTTGTCCCTCGACCAGGACCTTGACGGTGCCATCGGGCAATTTCAGCATCTGCAATATGGTGGCCATCGCACCGACATCGAACATATCGCCCACCGTGGGCTCGTCTTTGGCGGCGGCCTTTTGGGCCACCAGCATGATGCGACGCTCGGCAGCCATGGCGCTCTCAAGCGCTTTGATGCTTTTGGGGCGGCCGACAAACAACGGGATGACCATGTGTGGAAACACCACGACATCGCGCAAAGGCAACAGCGGCAAGCTCAGTGGGGTGGGTGGCAACAGGTTTTGAGCAGACATGTTTCAAGCCTTTTTGGCAGCTTCTCGATAAACCAGGAGAGGCGGCTGGTTGTCCACGATGGTGGATTCATCCACCACCACTTTTTCCACATTGGTGGCATTGGGCAGATCGAACATGGTGTCGATCAAAGAGAGTTCAAGAATCGATCGCAAGCCCCGCGCCCCAGTCTTGCGCTCAAGGGCCTTGCGCGCAATGGCGTGCAAAGCCGCAGGTCGGATCTCGAGCTCGACGCCCTCCATGGCCAGCAAACGGGCGTACTGTTTGATCAACGCGTTTTTGGGCTCGGTCAAAATCTGCACCAAAGCGTCTTCTGACAACTCATTCAAGGTGGCCACCACTGGCATGCGTCCCACCAATTCAGGAATCAAGCCAAACTTGATCAAGTCTTCGGGCTCGACTTCGGCAAACACCTCGGTCAGGCTGCGTTGTTGTTTGCTCTTGACGGTGGCAGCAAAACCGATGCCAGAGGCCTCGGTGCGGTTTTCAATGACTTTTTCCAGGCCAGCAAATGCACCGCCACAAATGAACAAGATGTTGGTCGTGTCCACTTGCAAAAAGTCTTGATTGGGGTGCTTGCGCCCACCCTGCGGTGGCACGCTGGCCATGGTGCCCTCGATCAACTTCAGCAAAGCCTGCTGCACCCCTTCACCTGAGACATCGCGGGTGATCGAGGGGTTGTCCGATTTGCGAGAGATTTTGTCGATCTCATCGATGTAGACGATGCCACGCTGGGCTTTTTCGACTTCGTAATTGCAGTTTTGCAGCAATTTTTGAATGATGTTTTCAACGTCTTCGCCCACGTAACCGGCTTCGGTCAAGGTGGTGGCATCGGCCATCACAAATGGCACATCCAGCATTCGGGCCAAAGTTTGGGCCAACAGCGTTTTGCCCGACCCCGTGGGGCCAATCAGCAAAATATTGCTTTTGGACAATTCGACATCGTCTTTTTTGGATTTCTCTTGGTGGCGCAAGCGCTTGTAGTGGTTGTAAACCGCCACCGCCAGGGTGCGTTTGGCCACCTCTTGGCCAATGATGTAGTTGTCCAGATTGGCTTTGATTTGAATCGGGGTTGGCAAATCACCTTTGGCTTGACGAGCCAAGTCGGTCTCGGGCAGCTCGTCTCGGATGATTTCGTTGCACAACTCGATGCATTCATCGCAGATGAAAACCGACGGACCGGCGATCAGCTTTTTGACCTCGTGCTGGCTTTTGCCGCAAAAAGAGCAAAACAGCGTTTTTTCGCCTTTGGATTTGGAGTCTTCGCCTTTGGGTTTTTCAGCCATGTCGGGGAATCCTGTTTGGTGTGTTAATCATAACCACAGCGGGAGTGACACAGTGGTACAGACGCAACACCCCCACCACCGGCCTGAGCAGGTCAGAACAATCAAAAATACGCGCCAGTTTGTAAAAACCGTCAGGGTCGCTTGGCAATCACCTGATCGACCAATCCATACTCTTTGGCTTCGTCGGCGGACAAATAGTAGTCGCGCTCGGTGTCCCGCTGGATTTTGTCCAAGGGCTGTCCTGTGCGATCGGCCAAAATGCGGTTGAGTTG
>CAWUNN010000421.1:0-2144 GCA_963923185.1 uncultured Limnohabitans sp.
GGTGCATTTTGGTGTGGTGCTGTTGGTCAACTTGGTGATCGGGCAGGTTCACCCGCCAGTGGGCGTGCTGTGCTTTGTCGCCATGGCCATCACGCGCGTCAAGTTGGGTCCATTGTTCAAAGAGATTTGGCCATTCCTGATTGCATTGTTGGTCTCATTGGCCATCATTGCTTATGTGCCAGCGCTGAGTTTGTGGTTGCCCAAAGTGGCTGGATTCCAATGAGATTGCAATCACCTTGATACCGTTGACGCAACACCATGAGCACCATTCGACAAGTAGAAATCATTGATTTTCAGTTTGACTCGGCCAACAAAGAGCGCTCTGGCAACGGCCAGCGGGTCAAGTACAAAAAAGGATCGTCCGTGCGGGTGACCAAAAACGCCATCGCCATCACCACCGATGACGGACTGCGCGGTGAGTACGTCACCAACTGGGGCGCAACCCCGGCGACCCGGGGCGAGATGGACATGCTGGCACCGTTTTTGATTGGGCGTGATCCCATGGCCAGAGAGCAAATCTTTGATGACCTCAAGCGCGAAATCCGACAATGGTCAGGCATGGGCCATGGGCCATTGGACATTGCCCTGTGGGACATGGCCGGCAAAAAATATGGTGCATCCATTTCGGAAATGCTGGGTGGCTATCGCCAACGTTTGCCCGTTTACGCGTCCACTTACCATGGTGACGATGGCCAGGGTCTGCATTGCAAAGAGGCTTATGCAGAGTTTGCCGAGCAATGCCACGACATGGGCTATCGGGCCTACAAAATTCACGGATGGAACGATGGCAACGCTCGCAAAGAGGCCGACAACGTGCTGCACGTGGCCCGCCAAGTGGGCGATCGCATGACCCTGATGCTGGACCCCGCCAACGAACTGCGCACCTTTGCCGATGCCTTGCATGTGGGCAAGGCCTGTGACGAGGGCCAATATTTTTGGTATGAAGACCCCATGCGAGACAACGGCAAATCGGCCTTCATGCACAAAAAATTGCGTGAACTCATCAAAACCCCATTGTTGATCACCGAGTATGTGCGTGGGATCGAGCCCAAAGCCGACTTTGTTTTGGCTGGCGGCACCGATTTTTTGCGAGTGGATCCAGAGTACGACCATGGCATCACCGGATCGATGCGCATCGCCCATCTGGGCGAAGCTTTGGGCCTGGATGTCGAGGTCCATGCTTGTGGCCCTGCCCATCGACACGTCATGTCGGCCATGCGCAACACCAACTACTACGAGTTGGCGCTGGTCGGACCCGACTGCCCCAACATGGTGGCACCGGTGTACCTGTGCGGGTACACCGATCAACTCGATTGCTGTGGACCCGATGGCTGCGTGTCGGTTCCCTCAGGCCCTGGTTTGGGGGTCACTTACGACTGGAACTTCATCCGTAAAAACGCCGTCGCATCCAAAATTTACGACTGATGCTTGGTGAACTCTGTCGCCATCTTGAACCTGTCTAAAATGATGGGCTTGCACACAGACTGATCAAAGGTGATACATGAGGGCCATCATCACTGGCGCCAGCCGAGGCATTGGTCGCGCCATCGCACAACGCTTGGCTCACGATGGTGCGCAGGTGGCCATTTGTGCTTCGTCGCACGCCGATGAGCTTGAAACCCTCAGACAAGAAATCACCCAAGCCGGTGGGGTGGCTGTGCCACTGATTGGCGACCTGACCCAAGAGGACACGCCCGCCAGACTGGTCGCACAAGCCTGCGAAGCATTGGGCGGACTTGATGCCGTGATCGGCAACGCTGGCATCAGCCAACCCGGCAAATTGGCCGAATTGGACATCGCCGATTGGGACCGGGTTTTTTCGGTCAACCTCAAGTCACAATGGTTATTGGCCAAAGCGGCCTACCCATGGCTCAAGCTCAGCCAAGGCAGCATGGTGGTGGTGGGGTCGATGTGTGGGGTGCAACCCTATGCGGGTTTGGGGGCCTACAGCTGCACCAAAGCTGGACTGATCATGCTCACCCGACAATTGGCCCAAGAATGGGCCAGCGATCAGATCAGGGTCAACTGCATCTCACCGGGTTTTGTGGTCACGCCCTTGACACAACCCCTGTACAACCAACCCGAGGTCAAAGCCGCTCGCGAAGCCTTGGTGCCCTTGGGCCGCATTGCTCACGCCGACAGCG
>CAWUNN010000422.1:0-2135 GCA_963923185.1 uncultured Limnohabitans sp.
AGTAGCCCAATAAAAAGTCGATGTTCAGGCTGCGCTCGTGGGCCTCGTCGATGATCAAGGTGTCGTAGGCGCGCAGCAATGGGTCGCGCTGGGTCTCGGCCAACAAAATGCCATCGGTCATCAGCTTGATCCGTGCCCCCGCTTCGAGTCGGTCTTGAAACCTGACCTTGTAGCCCACCACCTGCCCCAAGGGGGTGTGCAACTCGCTGGCGATGCGTTTGGCCACCGAGCTGGCCGCGATGCGCCGCGGCTGGGTGTGGCCGATCAAGCGCGGGCGTTGGCCCGGTGAGCTGGGGGCTGCACGCCCCATGGCCAGGGCGATTTTGGGCAGCTGGGTGGTTTTGCCTGAGCCAGTCTCACCGCACACGATGATGACCTGGTGCGCCTGCAGAGCTTGCTCGATCTCCAGACGACGGGCGGATACCGGCAAGGATTCAGGGAAATCAATGGATGGCGGCAGATTCACAGAACGAAAAAACAGGCACGGGTTTGATGGACAATGTGGCATTATCCCTTGGCCCACTGAATGTCGAGCATGTCCGCAGTCTTCAATTTCACCTTTGTTCCCTGGTTCAGGTCGGTGGCCCCGTACATCCACATGCACCGGGGCAAGACCTTTGTCGTGGGCGTGGCGGGTGAGGCCTTGCAAGCGGGCAAGTTGCCCAACCTGGCCCAAGACATTGCCTTGATTCAAAGCATGGGCGTCAAGATCGTGCTGGTGCACGGCTTTCGGCCCCAAGTCAACGAGCAATTGCGCCTGAAGGGCCACCCTGCGCGTTACTCGCACGGCTTGCGCATCACCGACGAAGTGGCGCTGGACTGCGTGCTGGAGGCCGCTGGCCAAATTCGCTACGAGATCGAAGCCGCCTTCAGTTTGGGATTGCCCAACACACCCATGGCCGGTGCCACGGTGCGGGTGATCTCGGGCAACTTTTTGACTGCGCGTCCGGTGGGCATTGTCGATGGCGTTGATTTTTTGCATTCAGGCTTGGTGCGCAAAGTCGACGTGGCCGGCATCCAGCAGACCTTGAATGCGGGCTCTTTGGTGCTGCTCTCACCGCTTGGTTTTTCACCCACTGGCGAGGCTTTCAACCTCAGCATGGAAGAGGTGGCCACTTCGGTGGCCAGCGCTTTACAAGCCGACAAGTTGCTCTTTGTCACCGAAACGCCTGGCATCCGGGTGCGCCCCCAAGAGCCTGCGGGCGAAGACAACCCCGTCGACACCGAGTTGTCGCTGGCGGACGCCAAACGCTTGCTGGGCAGTTTGCCCGCGCCCGAGCAGCCCAGTGACCTGGCGTTTTATTTGCGCCACTGCGTCAAGGCCTGCGAGGCCGGTGTCGAGCGCAGCCACATCTTGCCTTTCTCGGTGGATGGGGCTTTGCTGCTTGAGATTTACATGCACGATGGCATCGGCACCATGGTGGTCGATGAAAAATTGGAAGAGCTGCGCGAAGCGACCCCAGAGGATGTGGGTGGCATTTTGCAGTTGATCGAACCCTTTGAGAAAGACGGCACGCTGGTGCGGCGCAACCGCACCGAGATCGAGCGCGATGTGGGCCAGTACACCGTGATCGAACACGATGGAGTGATCTTTGGGTGCGCGGCGCTTTACCCCTATGCCGAGTCCGCCACGGCCGAGATGGCCGCTTTGACAGTGTCCCCACACACCCAAGGGCAAGGAGACGGCGAGAGAATGCTCAAACGCATCGAGCACCGGGCCCGGGGCTTGGGGTTGAAGAGCATCTTTGTGCTGACCACCCGCACCACCCATTGGTTCTTGAAACGCGGATTCACACCGGTGGACCCCGACTGGTTGCCCGAAGCCCGCAAACGCAAATACAACTGGGACCGCAAAAGCCAGGTCTTGGTCAAACACCTTTGAAGGACGAATTCATGACACGCATGGTCAAATGCATCAAACTGGGCACCGAAGCCGAAGGCCTGGATTTTCCGCCCTACCCGGGCGAGTTGGGCAAGCGCATCTGGGAGAGCGTGAGCAAACAAGCGTGGGCCGATTGGTTGCGCCACCAGACCATGCTGGTCAATGAGAATCGCTTGAACCTGGGCGATCTGCGCGCCCGCCAATACCTGGCGCGCCAAATGGAAAACCATTTCTTTGGCTCGGGCGCTGACCA
>CAWUNN010000423.1:0-2129 GCA_963923185.1 uncultured Limnohabitans sp.
GTTGATGGATGCAACCAAAGGCGCTACCTCGACCGGCACCGCGTGTTCGTCCAAAGGGCTGAGGTCATCGGGCTTGCGCTGGCGAATGCGCTCTTCCAGACGGCTCAGGGGCTGGATGCCGCGCGCCAGCGCCAACCACACCAACAACACGGCCAGTGGCAAGATCACGAATTGGGGCAGCATGACCCCTTTGATGATCTCGGTGGCCAACACCGAACGCTTTTCAAGGGTCTCTGCCACTTGGATCAACACCGGTCGGGCATGCGGGGCTTCGATGTTGATCCACAAATAAGCCACCCGCAAAGGCGTCCCCTTCATGGCATCGTCACGCAAAACCACCTCGCCCGTGACCTCGCGCTCGTCCTCAGAGGGCAGCGGCAGATCGCGCTCGCCACTCAAGAACTCGCCCCGTGTGCCCAACACTTGGTAATAAATGACATCGGTGTCATCGGCACGCAAAATTTCACGCGCGGGCGCTGGCAAGTTAAATGCCACCCGTTCACCGTCTGATCGAACCAACTGAGCCAAGGCCTGAACGTTGTATTCCAAAGCCCTGTCAAAGGGGTGGCCGGCAATCCCTTCGGCCACCAACCAGGTCAGCACCAGGCTGATGGGCCACAGCAACAGCAAAGGCGTGAGCATCCAATCCAGGATCTCGCCAAACAAAGACCTTTGCTCACGTCCAAACAGTTTCAATTGGGGATTTTTTCTAGACAGTAGCCCAGACCTCTGACCGTGGCGATTCGGATCGGGCCTTTTTCGATCTTTTTGCGAAGTCGATGGATGTAGACCTCGATCGCATTGTTGCTGACCTCTTCGCCCCACTCACACAGACGCTCGACCAATTGGTCTTTGCTGACCAAGCGGCCGACGCGTTGCAACAAGACCTCTAACAATCCCAACTCGCGAGCCGAGAGCTCGACCATTTTGCCCTCGATGGTGGCGACCCGACCGGCTTGATCGTAGACCAGCGGGCCATGCTTGATGGTCGAAGTCGCGCCACCCATCACACGCCGGGTCAGGGCGCGCACACGCGCTTCGAGCTCTTGCAAGCTGAAGGGCTTGGCCATGTAATCGTCGGCCCCGTAATCCAAGCCTTTGACCCGCTCTTCGACGCTGTCTGCTGCGGTCAAAATCAGCACGGGCAACGCGCTGCCGCGTGCGCGCAATCGCTTGAGCACCTCCAGTCCGTGCATCTTGGGCAGCCCCAGATCCAAAATCAGCAAATCAAACTCATCGGTGGTCATCAGCGCCGCGTCGGCTTCTGAGCCCGAAGCCACGTGATCGACGGCGGCCCCTGAGGCGCGCAAGGTTCTGAGCAAGCCATCGGCCAATACCTGATCGTCTTCAGCGATGAGTATGCGCATGTTGTCTCCGTGTCATGGTTCTTGTGGTTGTCATACTACCCCGTTTTTTCTGACCCAGACTCGGGGTTTTATCCATCTGCTTCACCCGCATAAATCTCCAACCCCAGGCGCAACACCGTGGCCACGGCAGGGCCGACTTGCTCTTTCAACTCGCTTTCTGCGCGCTGCACCGCCCACTCAAATGCGTGCAACCAATCCAAGCCCAAAGCGGTGAATCGGATGACTTTGGCGCGGCCATCCCGTGGGTCGGCCTCACGCTGCACCAAGCCCCAAGCCTCACACTGATTGACCAGATCGCCCATGGACTGTTTGGTCATGCCTGCGCTGTCGGCCAGCTCGCTCAGGCGTGAACCCTGCATGGACAAATGACGCGTGATGTGAATGTGTGCGGCGCTGATCTGCTGCCGTGCGGCCAAGTTGGACAAGGCCAGTGGCACGTCAGGCTGATGCGCCATCAGGTACCACACACGCTCGTCAAAACGGCGCATGGCGTGCCCCAGCAAGCGCCCCAACTGGCTGCGTCGCCAATCAAGGGCCTTGCGGTCAACCTCGTCGATTGAAGGTGAAGTGGACATGCTCAAATGATAAGGCAAACTGACCAAAAAAAGGCTTGTTGAACCGATATGCCACAGGTACATTACTGTTCAAGCATCCAGCCTGTGTTTTGCAACAGCTCCTGAATGCGCTCACAACCCCTTGTCAACAAAGGAAAAATCATGGACGCACCCGTCAAAGGCCTGGCCCCCAACAGCGAAAAAGCCA
>CAWUNN010000424.1:0-2128 GCA_963923185.1 uncultured Limnohabitans sp.
ATCAGTAGGTTTTGTAGGGCAAGAATTTGCCCGACAAGACCACATGGACACGGTCGCCCTTGGGGTCGGGTTCGCGCTGTATGTCCATGCTGAAATCAATGGCGCTCATGATGCCGTCGCCAAATTCTTCGTGGATCAATTCCTTGATGGTGGTGCCGTAGACATTCACAATTTCATACCAGCGGTAGATCAGTGGGTCGGTCGGCACTGCAGTGGGCAAAGAGCCTTTGTAGGGCACCACTTGCAGCCATTTTTGTTCTTCAGCGGTCAATCCAAACAACTTGCCCAGGGCTTTGGCTTGAGCCGGCGTGGCGGTCATTTGCCCTAGGCACAAGGCGGTGGTCCATTCTTTGGATTCACCGACTTTCTTGGCAATGGCTTCCCACTTCATGCCCTTGGACACTTTGGTGGCAATGATTTTTTCGGTCACTTCGTTGCGATTCATAAAAACTCCATTCAAGGTTAAAGAGGTCAAATTCAACGGCCCTGGTGCGCTCGGCTGACCAAGAAGTCCACCACATGGTTGCGCAGCCCATAGTAGCCTTGCAAGTGATGCAGTTGGCTGCGTTTGCGATCACGCGGCAAGGGGTTGTGCACAATCTCTGCAATGCCGCCTGGCACATGGCCATGCTCGGTGTCACTGGCATTGCTCATGAGCAAGATGCGGTCGGACAGCAAAATGGCTTCGTCAACATCATGGGTGATCATGAACACCGTTTGCTGGGTCTCGCGCACGATTTGCATCAACTCGTCTTGAATAGAGCCGCGCGTCAGTGCGTCCAATGCGCCAAATGGCTCATCGAGCAAAAGCATCTTGGGCTGAATTGAAAATGCCCTGGCGATGCCCACCCTTTGCTTCATCCCGCCCGAGAGCTGCGCTGGCTTTTTGTCGATGGCTTGCGTGAGCCCAACCAATTCGACGAACTTTTCGACGTGCAGCTTGACCTTGGCGACAGGCCACTCGGGCCAGCGCGATTGCACTGCAAAAGCAATGTTTTGCCGCACCGTCAGCCAAGGCATCAGGGCGTGGCCCTGAAACACCACACCTCGCTCCAAGCTGGGGCCGTTGATTTCACGCCCATCCATGATCACATGCCCACCGCTGGGGGTGTCCAGTCCGGCCAGCACATTCAAAATGGTCGTCTTGCCGCACCCAGAATGGCCGATCAGACAGACAAATTCACCGCGATCGATCTGGAAATCCACCCGATCGAACACCGGTTTGCCGGCCAAGTAGGTTTTGCTCAGTCCTTCGACCATGAGAAATCCGTTCATGAGCGATTCCTTGGCTTGGGCCAGGACGACAGGCAAGAGTTCGGTGCGCTGCTGGCTTCACTCCACATAGGTGACCGCCTTTTGCAATTGGGCAAACATCTTGTCCAGCAGCATGCCCACGACACCGATCATGACAATGGCAAAAATCACATTGGTCAACGACAGGTTGTTCCATTCGTTCCACACGAAATAGCCTATGCCAGTTCCCCCCACCAACATTTCAGCGGCCACGATCACCAGCCAAGCAATGCCCATGCTGATGCGCATGCCCGTCAAAATGGTGGGGGCTGCTGCCGGAAAAATTACCAAAAAGGCCTTGCGCCATGGCGACACTTCCAAGGTCAGCGCCACATTGAGCCACTCGCGTTTTACCGACGCCACCCCAAAAGCGGTGTTGATGAGCATCGGCCAGACCGAACAAATGAAGATCACAAAAACCCCGGCGATCGAGGAATCTTTGATGGTGTACAGAGCCAAGGGCATCCAGGCCAGCGGGCTGATCGGCTTGAGCACCTGAATGAAGGGATCCAGGGCCCGCGACAGCAATGGGCTCACCCCAATCACAAACCCCAAGGGCAGGGCGACCACACAGGCCAATAAAAAGCCCAGCCCCACCCGCAACAGCGAATGTGCCAATTGGATGGCGATGCCCTTGTCGTTGGGGCCGTTGTCATAAAAAGGCTGCGCAAGTTGGCTGACAAAGGTCTGTGCCGTTTGCGCTGGGCTGGGAAACCCGTCGCTTTTTTTGGGGGACTGAGTGCTCTTGCCCATGAGCTTGGCGTATTCGATCTGCTCGGGCGTCATCTCGGTCACTGGCGTGGCACTGACCGAGGACTTGGGCAGGGTGGAAATG
>CAWUNN010000425.1:0-2128 GCA_963923185.1 uncultured Limnohabitans sp.
TCAGCAGTGCTTGGTGGGGGGAACTGCTGGCGGCCGGGTGGGAAGACATCAAAGGCCTGGTTCGGGTCAGCCGCATTGACCAACCCGATGCCGTGTTGCTGGCCCCCGAACAAGCCTATTTTTTGCGTGAGAACATGAAATTGCGCGTGCTCAATGCCCGCTTGGGTTTGATTTCACGCCAGTTTGAAGGCGCACGCACTGACTTGTTGGTGTTGCAACGCGACATGGGTCGTTACCTCGATGGGTCTTCCAAAACCGTCAAATTGGCTTTGAGTCAAGTGCAGCAAATGCAAGCCGAAGTGCAGCAGGTCAAATGGCCCCGAATCGATGAAACCCTCGCCGCGCTCGAAGCGCTGAGCGCAGGGCGTTGACCATGAAATGGGCTCTTTGGTTGTTGGGCTTGTTTGCCGTGGCCGTGGCCAGCGCTTTTTTGGCAGGCCACAACGAAGGCATGGCCACCTTGTTTTGGCCTCCTTATCGGGTGGACATGTCCCTGAATTTGGTGTTGCTGGTGCTCACGCTGGGCTTTGTTTTCATTTACTTGGCATTGCGTGCCATCGCCTTGTTGTTGGATTTGCCCAAACAAGCCAGGCGTTGGCGTGTGCTGCAAAAAGAACGGGCCGTGCATGCTTCGATCGTGGAGTCCTTGGCCTATTTGTTGACCGGCCGTTATGTGCGTTCACGCCAATCGGCTTTGAATGCCATTGAGCTTGAACAGGATTTGCGTGAAAATTTGCGTCTGGGTGAGACCCTGCCACGGCATTTGACTCCTTTGCGGGTCATTGCTCACCTGACTGTGGCCGAAAGCGCGCATGCTTTGCGCGATGCCAGCCTGCGCGATCAGCACTTGAACCTGGCGATGTCTGTCGATTCGTCGCCAGCCCAGCTGGCCGAATTCAAAGATGCAGCCATGCTCAGTTCGATCCGTTGGCACTTGACGGATCGAAATGCAGACCAGGCTTTGCGCATGTTGGCCCAATTGCCACAAGGTCTGGGCCGACGCACCCTGGCTTTGCGTTTGCGCTTGAAAGCCAGTCAGTTGGAGCGAAATCATTTGCAAGCGCTTGAAACCGCGCGTTTGTTGTCCAAACATGGTGCTTTCTCGCCAACCGCTGCCCATTCTTTATTGAGAAGACTGTCACTGAGCAGTTTGGCCGTGGCCCCCGATACCGATGCTTTGCGCAAGCTGTGGCAGTCATTGCAGCAAACTGAACCACCTGATCACGAGGTCCAAGTGATGGCTGCTCGTCGCTGGCTTGAATTGGCAGGCGATGTGACGGTGGCCTTGCAATGGCTCAGCCCCCCGTTCGAGGCTTGGGTGCAACATCCTGAGGCTTGGCCACTGACTCAGCGTGTGGCCTTGATTCAGGTCATGGACTTGGCGTTTCAAGCTGGACGCACCGACGCCATTTGGTTGCAACGACTTGAGCAAGCGGTGCAAGTGTGGCCGCAGCAACCTGATTTGCAATACCTGGCGGGCTGCTTGTTTTTGCAGCATCAACTGTGGGGCAAGGCCCAACTGGCGTTTGATCGCTGTGCGGCCAAGCTGGCGTCAGGGGTTTTGCGGGCCAAGGCCTGGGGTGCTTTGGCCGAGTTGGCCGAGCGCAAAGGCGATGCGCTCTTGGCAGGACAGTGCTGGAAAAAAGCCGCTTTGGCCCAAGCCCCAGATGACCAGGGCCGTGGTTAAAATTGGACACTGAATACACCTCATCGCAGGAGACACCGTGAGCTGGTTGGAAAAACTACTGCCCCCCAAGATTCAGCATACCGATCCTGCCGACCGTCGCAGCGTCCCCGAGGGTTTGTGGATCAAATGCCCCAGCTGTGAAACGGTGTTGTACAAAACCGATCTCGAACAAAATCACAACGTTTGCCCCCAATGCTCGCACCACCATCGCATCGGGGCTCGTGAGCGGTTGGATGTGTTTTTGGACCCTCAAGGTCGCTTTGAGATTGGCCAAGAGGTCCTGCCCGTCGATGCCCTGAAATTCAAGGACAGTCGCCGCTACCCAGAGCGCTTGAAAGAAGCCCTCGAGTCCACCCAAGAGACCGACGCCTTGGTGGTCATGGGGGGTGCTGTTTGCAGTTTGCCCGTGGTGGTGGCTTGTTTTGAGTTTGACTTCATGGG
>CAWUNN010000426.1:0-2111 GCA_963923185.1 uncultured Limnohabitans sp.
CGCCCAGCACGCCGGTGGCGCCATAGCCGATGATCGAATACAAGGCCTGGCCCCGGCCGCGCAAACGCGCCGCAAAGTGCTTGGACAGCCACGAGATGCACACGCTGTGATGGATGGCAAAGGTGGCGGTATGCAAAACCTGCGCCAAAGCCAGAACCCATAAAGACGAAGCGCCCACGGCAATCATGCTCATGCGCAACAACAAGGTGCAGGCACAAAGCCACAACCAACGTTGGTGCGACAACAGATGCAGCCAGCGTCCCTGAGTGAGAAAACCCAACACCTCGACGGCCACCGACAAGGCCCACAGGGCACCAATCATGGCTTTCGAATACCCCAAGCTGTCCAAGTACAAAGAATAAAAAGAGTAAATCGCCACATGGGCCAGCACATGAAAAAACATGGTGGCAAAAAACCAGCGATTGTGCGGCCTGATCAACTCGGTCCAAATCGGCTGATGATGGGCATGCTCACCTTGGGGTTCGCGCACATTGGGCATCAACCACACACTGAGGTTGACCAGAAGCAAGGTGCCCCAAGTCCAAATCGGAAAATCATGCATGCCCCGATGGTCAAACCACCACCCAGCCGAGAGCACGGTCAGCAAAAAACCCAACGATCCCCACAGCCTGATGCGACCATACCGATGGGCATCCAGTGTCCCCCCTTGGCTGACCACATGTGCCATGGCGGCCTCTGACATGGGCATCATCGAGCTGGTATGGGTGAACATCAACAACAACACCGCCACCAGCCAAGCCAAACCCCCTTGATGCCCCAAGCCCAAAGAGCACAACAGGGCCACGCCCGCGCTGATGCGCAACAACAGCACCCGGTGCCCTGTTCGATCACTGATCCAACCCCAAGCGTAAGGCGAATACAAACGGGTGAAAGCCTGAAATGAGATCAGCAAGCCAATCACACTGACCCCATAGCCCAACTCTTTGAGCCACAAAGACAGGTACGGGTTGAAAAATCCAATGTGGGCGAAATAGCTGGCCGACATGCAGGCAAAGGGCAACATCATTCGCCCAGTGATGGCTTTGCTGCCCGAGTTCACGCCCTCAGACATCGCACCCTCAGGGCTTGCGTTGCGCGGCAATGGGTTGGAGCGGCGGCACCACATCGCCACATTGGGCTCGGTGCAACAACACATGGTCCATGACCACCAAGGCCAACAAGGCCTCTGCAATGGGGGTGGCGCGAATGCCCACACAGGGGTCGTGCCGCCCTTTGGTGATGACCTCGGTGGCTTGACCAGTGGCATCGATGCTGGGACGTGGCGTCAAAATCGAGCTGGTGGGCTTGATGGCGATGCTCACCTCTAAATCTTGACCCGTGCTGATGCCCCCGAGCACCCCACCGGCATGGTTGCCCACAAAGCCCTGCGGCGTGAGGGCATCGCCATGCACACTGCCGCGTTGCGCCACACTGGCAAAACCCGCACCGATTTCAACCCCCTTGACCGCATTGAGCCCCATCATGGCGTAGGCGATGTCGGCGTCCAATTTGTCAAACAAAGGCTGACCCAAGCCCACGGGCATGCCTTGTGCCACCACCCGAATGCGAGCGCCGCATGAATCACCTGCTTTGCGCAGGGCATCCATGTACGCCTCCAAGTGGCTGACATCGGCCACAGGCGCAAAAAATGGGTTGTCGGGCACATGCGACCAAGACTCAAATCCAATCTCGATCTCACCCAATTGGGTCATGCAACCCATGAAGCGGGTGCCCAGGTGTTGTTTCAACCATTTTTTGGCCACAGCCCCTGCGGCCACGGTCGCAGCGGTCAGGCGCGCTGACGATCGCCCGCCCCCGCGCGGGTCGCGCAATCCGTACTTTTGGGTGTAGGTGTAATCGGCATGGCCCGGTCTGAAGGTGTCGACCAAGTTGCCGTAATCTTTGCTGCGTTGATCGGTGTTTTGAATCAAGAGGGCAATCGGGGTACCGGTGGTCAGACCCTGGTACACCCCAGACAAAATCTGCACCGCATCGGGCTCGTTGCGCTGGGTCACATGGCGACTGGTGCCTGGCCGGCGCCGATCGAGCTCGGGTTGAATGTCGGCCTCGGACAGGGCCAAACCTGTCTCTTATACACATCTGACGCTGCC
>CAWUNN010000427.1:0-2060 GCA_963923185.1 uncultured Limnohabitans sp.
AAACCCTGAACCCATTTAATTGGGGTCTGACCCCAATTTATTTAGCGGGGCGCTTGAGTGAGCTTTTCGAATGCGGTCACCACCTCGGCTGGGGCTTGCACCATTTCGATGAGCACGCCTTCACCACCGATGGGAAATTCATCGTTGCCCTTGGGGTGCAAAAAGCAAATGTCAAAACCCGCAGCCCCCTTGCGAATGCCACCAGGGGCGAAACGAACGCCTTGCTCAGTGAGCCATTGCACAGCTTCGGGCAGTTTGTCGATCCACAGTCCGATGTGATTCAAAGGGGTGGCGTGTACCGCTGGTTTTTTGTCGATGTCCAAAGGTTGCATGAGATCGACTTCGACTTTGAAGGGGCCACTGCCCATGGCACAGATGTCTTCATCGACGTTTTCGCGTTCACTGCGAAAGGTGCCCGTGACTTCCAGGCCAAACATGTCGACCCAGAGTTTTTGCAAACGCATTTTGTCTGGACCGCCGATGGCGATTTGTTGCACACCCAACACTTTGAAAGGACGCTGGCTCATGGTTCAACCTTTGACAGAAAAACAACCATTAATTGGGGTCTGACCCCAATTTATTTTGGCGAAAAAGCAACGATCAATTGGGGTCTGACCCCAATTGATTTATTCGAATTCGACGATGACTTGGTCGACGGTGAGGGATTCGCCTGAGTTGGCGACGATTTTTTTGACGACGGCGTCTTGGGTGGCCAAGAGGACGTTTTCCATTTTCATGGCTTCGATCACGGCGATGCGCTCGCCTGCCTGGACTTTTTGTCCGGGTTGGACGGCGATTTGGACCAACAAGCCGGGCATGGGCGAGAGCATGAAGCGCGACATGTCAGGCGGGGCCTTGAAGGGCATGAGCCGATGCAGTTGGGCCATGCGGCGCGAGACGACCAAGGCGTCCATGCGCTTGCCGTTGTGTTGCACCTGCAGGCCCAAAGAGTTTTTGCCGGTGCCGCGTTCAACTTGGGCGGTAAAGGGCTGTCCATTGACGGTGCCTACGATGCAGATGTCGTTCAGGCGCGAGTTGCTTTGGATGGCGTAGTTTTTGTCCTCGACGCGGATGACGGCGACACCATGTTGACCAGGGAAGTCATCGACATGGACATCGATGTGTCGGTTGTCACCCGCTTTTCCCAACTCGATGACGGTGTAGTCTTGACCGACTTTGACGTCGTAGCCGGGCAATTGGCCAGTGAGGTTGGCAGCGCGTTCGCGCGATTTGCGGCGCACGAATGCGGCCAGGGCCACCAGGAAGTTGGGATCTGTGTGGGGCACATCTTCGGCAAAAAAGCCTTTGCCATAGTGCTCGGCGATGAAGCCGGTGTTGAACTCGCCACTGACGAATTGGGGATGCGCCAACAGGGCCGATTGGAAGGGGATGTTGGAGCTGATGCCACGGATCACAAAACCGTTGAGGGCTTCGCGCATCTTGGCGATGGCGTCGTTGCGATCACGCCCGTGCACGATGAGTTTGGCGATCATCGAGTCGTAGAACATGGGGATTTCGCCGCCTTCGGTGACACCGGTGTCCACGCGCACGCCCAACAAGGGCTCGGTTTGGCCTTGGGTCATGGTGGTGGGTGGTGTTTGGAAGCGCACCAGCCGACCGGTCGAGGGCAGGAAATTGCGGAACGGGTCTTCGGCGTTGATGCGGCACTCGATGGCCCAACCCTCGCGGCGCACTTCGGCTTGGGTGAAGGCCAGTTTTTCGCCGGCAGCGACACGAATCATTTGCTCGACCAAATCCAAGCCGGTGATGCACTCGGTGACCGGGTGCTCGACTTGCAAGCGGGTGTTCATCTCGAGGAAGTAAAAGTCTTGGTCTTTGCCCACGACGAACTCGACGGTGCCCGCACTTTGGTACTGCACCGCCTTGGCCAAGGCCACGGCTTGCTCGCCCATGGCTTTGCGGGTGGCGTCAGAGATGAAAGGGGATGGGGCCTCTTCGATGACTTTTTGGTGGCGGCGCTGGATCGAGCACTCGCGCTCGTTGAGGTAGACCACGTTGCCATGGCTGTCGCCCAAAATCTGAATTTCGATGTGGCGGGG
>CAWUNN010000428.1:0-2054 GCA_963923185.1 uncultured Limnohabitans sp.
GCACGTTGAGCGTGCCAAGCCGATTTTGGAGTGCTTTGGCAAGCGCGTGTATGTGTTGGGTGATCAACCCGGCATGGGCAGCCAAATGAAGGTCATCAACCAGTTGCTGTGTGGGGTGCACATTGCCGCAGCGGGCGAGGCCTTGGCCTTGGCCAAGCGCTGCAAGCTGCCATTGGCCACCTCTCTGGAGATCCTCAACAGTGGCGCAGCATCCTCTTGGATGCTGGGCGATCGCGGCCCGCGCATGGTCAGTGAAGGCTTTGACGACGTGGCCTCGGCGGTCAATATTTTTGTCAAAGACCTGGGCTTGGTGATGGATGCCGCCAAGAACAGTCAGTTTGATGCGCCCATCGCCCATGCGGCCCATCAAAGCTTTTTGGCCGCTGCGGCCGAAGGTCTGGGCGCGCTGGACGATTCGGCCGTCTTCAAGCACTACTGCGACCAACCGCCCAAGGCCTGAACTGCACAACGCTTGCGTGCGTTGCCTCGCTCGTCAAATGGGGCACACCAGTGGTGGGCTCAGACATGGCATCATGGGGCGTCATGCATGGGGGAGTGGGCATTGAAAAAAATCTTCATTGTGGGTTGGGCGCTGTGCCTCGCTTGGGGTCAAGTTTGGGCCTGGCCTGACAAACCCATCACCTTGGTGGTCACGTTTCCTGCGGGTGGCTCGACCGACAGCATCGCACGCGCCATGGCGCCCAAAATGCAAGCCCGACTGGGTGGCAGCATGGTCATCGACAACCGAGCCGGTGCCACCGGCACCATCGCTGCGGCCAGTGTGAAACGATCGCCTGCCGATGGCCACACCTTGATGGTCACCTCGCTGGGGCCGTTGGTGATCGCCCCGCATTTGATCAAGGGCGTGCAATACGATGCCTTGAAAGACTTTGACCCCATCACCATTGCCGTGCAAGCGCCCAATGTGTTGGTGGTGCCTGCCAACTCGCCCTTCAAGACTTTGGCCGACGTGGTGGCCCAGTTGAAGAAAACACCCAACAAAGTGACCTTTGCCTCTTCGGGCAACGGCTCTTCAGATCACCTGACCGCAGAGTTGTTTTGGCAACACACCCTCACCAGCGGTTTGCACATTCCATACAAGGGTGGGGCGCCGGCCATCAATGATTTGTTGGGCTCGCAAGTCGATGCCTCGTTTCAAAACATCAATGCCGTGTTGCAACACATTTTGGCGGGCAAGCTCAGGGCCTTGGCTGTGACTTCGATCAAAAGAAGTCCAGTGCTGCCCCAAGTCGCCACTTTGACCGAGCAAGGGGTGGCCATTGAGGTCACTTCGTGGCAAGCCATGGTCGCGCCCAGGGGTTTGCCCGCTGACATCAAGGCCCGCATCCATGGGGCCGCTGTTGAGGCGCTGCAATCGCCCGACGTCAAAGACAAGCTGTTGGCCCTGGGCTTTGAGGTGGTGGCCAACACGCCAGAGCAATTTGCCCAATTTCAGGCCCAAGAATTTGCCCGATGGAAAAAAGTCATCGAACTGGGCAAAATCACCGCAGATTGATTTTTCTTTCAAAACCAAGGAGACACCATGACCACAACCTCGAACCACAGCCGCCGTCAATTCATGTCCACCGCCGTCGGGGTGGGGGCCGCTGCCATCGGTGGCTCGGCCCTGGCCCAAGCCGTGGCCTTCACGCCCAACGCCCGTTACCCGGACCCGTCGGTGCTGATTTTGGACCCCAGCTTCACCAAATACCGCATCTACAGCAGCTCGGTCGAGCAAATCGCCACTGGTTTTCGTTGGGCTGAAGGCCCGGCCTACTTCCCCGAAGGCGGGTATTTGTTGTTCAGCGACATTCCCAACAACCGCATCATGAAGTTCGATGAAAAAACCGGCAAGACCACGGTGTTCAGAGAGCCCTCGAATTACGCGAATGGCAATGTGCGAGACCGCCAAGGTCGGCTGGTCACCTGCGAACACTCGTTCACCCGGCGTGTGACCCGCACCGAGAAAAACGGTCAAATCACGGTGTTGGCCGATCAATACAACGGCCGTCGCCTGAATGCGCCCAATGACATCGCTGTCAAATCCGATGACA
>CAWUNN010000429.1:0-2051 GCA_963923185.1 uncultured Limnohabitans sp.
ATCGAATCAGTTGGACGGGGCGCGAACGGATCCAAGCGGCCCTGGACCGTGGGCAGGGGTTGATCATGCTGTCTCCCCACCTGGGCAGCTGGGAAGTGGGTGCACAAGTGCTGGCCGAGGCCTTTGGCCAGCATGGAAATTGGGTGGTGTTGTATCGCCCCCCGCGCAAGCCCTGGTTGCAAGAATTGGTGCAGCAATCGCGCCAGCGCGACAAGGTACAAGGTGTGCCCACCAGCCTGTCGGGTGTTCGGATTTTGGTGCGTGCGCTCAGAAATGGCGCGGGTACTGCGATTTTGCCCGATCAAGTGCCGCCCCTGGGCATGGGGGTGTGGGCACCTTTTTGGGGGCAACCGGCTTACACCATGACTTTGTTGCCGCGCTTGTTGCAACAAACGGGTGCCGCCGTCTTGCTGTGTTGGTGTGAGAGGCTCAAGGGGGGGCGTTTCGCCCTGCATTTCCACCCCTGCACGGCCCTTGATCAGGCTTTGCAACGCGATGCGCCTGGCCCCATTCGCCAATCGGCCGATTTGACGGAGTTGAGCGCCGCCATGAACCGCGACATCGAGTCCTTGGTGCGGGCTCATCCTCAACAGTATCTGTGGGGTTATGACCGTCACAAACAGCCCCGCGAGGAAGCCTGACGTGCGCCTGTGGCCAGATGCATTCATGCGCTCGATCGCTGGGTGGCCCCTGCCGCTGGTTCGGGCCATCGGTGTGCTGCTGGGAGGGGTGTTGTACTGGGGCGTGGCCAGCCGACGCCATGTGGTGATGACCAATTTGCGCCTGTGCTTTCCCTCCTGGAGCCTGGGTCAACGCCAGCGCGTGGCCAAACAGGTATTTGTGTACTTTGCCCAAGCTTGGCTCGATCGGGCTTGGCTGTGGCATGCATCGCCTGAGGTGTTGCGACAACGCCTGCAGCTGTCAGACCCGCATGGAGTTTTGCAACAAGACGTGCCCACGGTGTTGTTTGCACCGCATTTTGTGGGGCTCGATGCGGGTTGGACTTGCTTGGCCATGCAGCCCCTGAAACTGTCGACCATTTACACCCAGCAATCCAATGTCGCTGTCGATGCCTGGGTCAAAGCTGGGCGCTCGCGCTGGGGACAGGTGAGTCTCTTTCGACGCGAAGATGGCGTCAAGCGACTGCTCAAAGGTCTGCGCGCAGGCCAGTGGTTGTACCTGTTGCCTGACATGAATTTTGGCACTGAAGAATCGGTCTTCGTGCCTTTTTATGGGGTGCCTGCCGCCACCGTGCCCTCGCTGTCACGCTTTGCCAGCCTGGGCGGAGCGCGAGTCGTGCCGGTGGTCACGACCCTCACGCCAAGAGGCTATCAGGTGCAAGTGCTGCCCGCTTGGGCTGACATGCCCTCGGGGGACGCGACAGCCGACACGGCTCTGATGAATGTGCGACTGCAAGACATGATCGATCAGCAACCGGCCCAATATTTTTGGGTGCACCAGCGTTTCAAAAGCAGACCCGCTGGGCAAGCGTCGGTTTACGACTGAATGAACTCGGCCATGTGGCCGATGACCCATGCAGGCTGTTCGTGCACGATCCAGTGGCTGGCCTCAGGGTGTGTGTGCAAACTCAACTTGGGGACGTGCTCGCCTAATCCATCGAGCAAGCAAGGCAACAAGGCCCGATCGCGCAGACCCCAAAGCACCAAGGTGGGCACTTCAATGCGGCACATCGAGGATGGCAACTCAACGCCCAGGGCCGCAGCATCCTCAGGCCTGGGTGGGCGCAGCGGAGAGGCCCGGTAGTAATTCAAGCCCCCTTGCAGACCTTGGGCCCAAACCTCACGGTATCGTTGCTGGATGTCGCCATTCAACCAATCGGCTGAGCCGCTGACGTCTTCAAAGGCAAACGACCATAATTTTTTGAAGTCGTCTTGCATCAGCAGTTGTTCGGCATCGGGACGGATTAAAAAATTCATGTACGCGCTGGCCGCCTGTTGCTCAGGGTTGTCGCGCAACTCGCGCCAAAAGGTGCCTGGATGGGGGCTGTTCAAAATCTGTCTCTTATACACATCTGACGCTGCCGACGATCT